>JAZRBX010000061.1:0-3009 GCA_045635285.1 Victivallaceae bacterium | reverse complement strand
GATAGGGAGGTGCAGGAGGGAAAGGAAATCTTTTTTGCAAAAAAGTTTCCTTTCCCTCCTGCAAATACAAAAACTTACAACAAATCGTCGTTGATGCTTTTGGGAATGGTATAGACTTCTTCCTGAACAGGGTCGAAGGTGAGTTTTTTGCCGTAAATGATCGCTCTAACCAGCGAGGGGATGGGCAATGTGGTAACAATTGAGAGGACAACGATCGCATTAAAGAAGTGGTCATCGAGCATGCCGAGGTCTTTACCGACTGCGGCTGCTGCCAAGGTGGCGGAAAGCTGCGGCACTGTCATCAAACCGGCACAGAAACCTTTGGCTGTTGAATAGCCGGAAAGTTTCATGGCAATAAGTCCGGACAGAATCTTGCTGCTGACAAGACCGATGACGGTGAAGAGAAGGATTTGCAGATTGCCGATGGAGTTGAAAACTCTCAAATCGGTGTCCATACCGATAGAGATGAAAAGAAACGGTATCAGCAGACCGTAGCCGATGCCTTCAAATTTACGGAGGACATCTCTGCCGACGGTACGCTGGGTGATGAGCGGGGACAAACCCATACCGGCAATAAATGCACCGACGATGAGGTTGATTCCGAGCATTTCACCGATGAGAACCGTGAGCATGATTATAAAAAGGAAAATGGTAATGATTGCATCTTTGTCATCAACTCTGTCGATTATCCATTTGCCGAGATTGTGAACGAGCCAGATCGATGCCGCCATATAAATCAGTACGATCAGCAGAAAGAGCGGCAGAAACCATGAACCGAAAAATTGCGGATCAATATAGTTGAAAAGCGAAAGTCCCGACGGATCGACATTTGTTGTCGGCAGTTCCTGTTTGCGGAGCTGAACACTCACCGCCAGCAGAATGATACTCGCAACATCAGTAACAATGGTTGAAATAAGTACTGAAGCACCGAATTTGGTTTTGCCGAGATTGAGTTCACGTATAACCGGAAAAACAATACCTACCGAGTGGGAGGCAAAAAGCGATGCATACAGCAGTTTGCCCGGCAGATCATCAGGTTTGAAATAAGCATAGATGAAAAAACCGGCAACCGCAGGCAGCAGAAACGTAAGAATACTTAAATATGTAACCGGCTTTTTTACTGCATCAATCAGTTTGAAGTCAGCCTCCATGCCCGCCAGCGACATGAGAAAGACCAGACCGAGAGACCCCAATGCCGCAATAAAAAATTTGAAATTGTTGTAAACAATGTCAGGATCACCGAGAAAATGGAGCGAATCGGTAAGATGTGCAAGCAGATTCAAGGCATTCGGTCCGGCAAGGATACCGACTATCATCAAAGAAATAACACCCGGAATGCCCCAGCGTTTTAAAACTGCAGGAAAAAAGGTTATACACGCCAGAAAAACGAGAAAAATAAGTAAAAATGCATCACTTGTCATAAAAACTCCTTTATATTTTTCCCGTTCAGCAACGGGAGAATCATCGGCGTGTGAGCTGCCGTTCGATTTGCATTATGCTTTGTTTGAATTCTTCTGATTTTTTGCAAAGTTCCGGAACTTTTTTTACCGCATTGATTACAGTGGCGTGATTTTTGCCGAAAGAAGACCCGATTTCCGGCAGAGAATGTTTGGTAAGTTTGCGGCAGAGATACATCGCCGCCATGCGGGGTTCTGCAATATTTTTGGGCCTTGAGTTGCCGAGAATGTCGGTGATTTTCAAATTGAAATACTGCGCAACAGAGCGTTGAATATCATCAATGGAAACGGTTTTTGCAACGATTTCCTTGGCAATCAAAGTGGAGAGAAGTTCTTCCACATGGCTGACATTTACGGTTATGTCCTTGTGCATATTTGCATAAGCAGTTACGCGGAGGAAAGCACCTTTCAGACGGCGGACGCTGCTGGTGATGTTGCCGGCGATAAATTCAATGACTTCATCACTGATTTTGGTTTTGACATCTCTGTTGGCTCTGATTGCCTGCAAAATGGCGAGGCGTGTTTCAAATTCGGGAGCATTGACTTCCTGTGTCAAACCCGACTCAAAGCGGCTGACCAGACGGTCCTCAAGACCTTCGATTTCGCTCGGCTGTTTGTCGGAGGTCAGGATGATCTGTTTGCGGCCGTTGTAGAGAGTGTTGAAAGTATTGAAAAATTCCTCCTGTGTACGGGGGGATTTCGCAAGAACATGAACGTCATCAACGAGGAAAATATCCACATTGCGCATGTCTGCACGGAAGTCATACATGCTTTTGTGTCCGCGCAGAAGTTCAAGAAATTCATTCAGCAGGTCTTCGCAGGTAACATAGCGTACACGCAGATTGGGATTGTGAGAAATCGCCTCATTGGCAACAGCCTGGAGCAAATGGGTTTTGCCGACACCGGTGCCGCCGTAAATATACAACGGGTTATATATTTTTCCGGGATTGAGAGCGACGCTTTTGATCGTTTCATAGGCGTAACGGTTTTCTTCGCCGACAATGAAAGTTTTAAAAGTATGGGCGTTGAGAACAGAGGTGTTAAGTCCGACAATGCTTCCTGCGGGAGAAAGTGTTTCAACAACAGGAGCAGCTGGCATCGGAGTTTTAATCGGAACTTCTGCTTTTTTTACCGGAGCGAAAACGGGGTCATTTGCAAAAAGACATCCTTGTTCAAAAGGATCTTCTGCAACAGTTTCTTTCGCATTGTCAGCGGAAATTTCAGCTTGTACGGGATAGCCGCTTTGGAATTCAAATGCAAGGTCGTAACCGCATTCTTTCAGACAATCGCTTAAAATATCGCTGTGAGCATTTCTGATCCAATCACGGAAAAAGTCATCGGCAACACCGATTTGGAGAACGTTGTCTTCAGAGATACAAAGAGGAGTCGCTTTGCTGAACCAAAGCGAGTATGTACTCATGCTGACAGTCTTTAATTTTTCCATCGTATCTTTCCAGACAGATACGATATCGCAAGTTATCGAATTCATTCCTGACCTGACTATTGCATAAGTTATTAACAATTTGTGCAGTATTGCATACGGCACACCAAC
>JAZRBX010000060.1:0-1667 GCA_045635285.1 Victivallaceae bacterium | reverse complement strand
ATTGAAACTCTGGCTGAACTCGGTGCAGACATCCGTTGGGCATCATGCAATATTTTTTCGACCCAGGATCATGCCGCCGCCGCTATCGCCGCAAGAGGTATTCCCGTTTTCGCATGGAAAGGCGAAACTCTGGAGGAATACTGGGATTGTACCTACCGTATGCTGACTTATCCCGACGGCAGCGGCCCCGATCAGATCGTTGATGACGGAGGCGATGCAACTTTGCTCATCCACATGGGCGTCGAAGCGGAAGATAATCCAGCTATGCTTGACGAGCCGACTGACAATAAAGAATTGCAGGTTATCAAAGACCTTTTGAAAAAAATTCAGAAGGAAAAACCAAACCATTGGCATCAGGTCGCCGCCAAAGTCAGAGGCGTTTCCGAAGAAACCACTACCGGAGTCCACCGTCTGGAACAGATGGAGAAAAATAATAAACTTCTCTTTCAGGCAGTCAATGTCAATGACGCTGTTACCAAAAGCAAATTCGATAATATTTACGGCTGCCGTCACTCTCTCCCCGACGGTATCAAACGCGCTCTCGACGTCATGATCGCCGGCAAAACCGTGATGATTTGCGGTTACGGAGATGTCGGCAAAGGCTGTGCCGAATCAATGCACAATGAACGCGCCAGAGTCCTTGTCAGTGAGGTCGATCCTATTTGTGCGCTTCAGGCCTGCATGGCAGGTTATAAAGTCTGCACTATTGAAGATGCTTTGAGCGAAGCGGATATTTTTGTTACATGCACCGGCAACTGCGATATTATTACTGCAGAACACATGGCAAAAATGAAAGATCAATCCATCGTCTGCAATATCGGTCATTTTGATAATGAAATCATGGTCGCCGACCTTGAAAAATATCCCGGTGTCAAAAAGACGGAGATCAAAGGTTCTTTCTGTCCCGTTCACAAATATACTTTTGCCGACGGTCATTCGATTTATCTGCTGGCAGAGGGCAGATTGGTCAATCTCGGCTGTGCCACAGGACATCCTTCATTTGTAATGTCTACCAGTTTCTGCAATCAGACTCTGGCTCATCTGGACATCGCCGCCAATCCCGACCGCAAAGTCGGTGTTTACCGTATCAGTAAGAAACTTGATGAAGAGGTCGCCCGTCTGCATCTGGCGAAACTCGGAGCAAAATTGAGCAAACTTACCGAAAAGCAGGCTGCTTATATCGGTGTTACAGTTGACGGTCCGTTCAAGAACGATTTGTACCGTTACTGATTTACAGAAAGAGGCGTATTTTGAGCGAAAGTACGAAAAAATGGATAGTTGAACCGAAAGATTTTGTTCTGCCTGAACCGCTTAAACTTGATTGCGGCAGAACTATCAGCGGTGTTAATCTGCGCTATGAAACTTACGGCGAACTCAATGCTGACAAGAGCAATGCGATTATGATTTTTCACGCACTTTCGGGCGACGCTCATGTTTGCGGTTATCACAGTGAAGAGGACCAAAAGCCCGGCTGGTGGAGCGATATGATCGGACCGGGATTGTATATTGATACAGACAAATATTTTGTCATTTGCTCCAATGTCCTCGGCGGTTGTTCAGGTTCAACAGGCCCCCGCTCAATAAATCCTGAAACCGGCAAAATGTATAATATTTCTTTCCCTGTGATAACTATCCGTGATATGGTCAGGGCACAGCATGAACTTATT
>JAZRBX010000059.1:0-2459 GCA_045635285.1 Victivallaceae bacterium | reverse complement strand
AGATAACCTGCACTCAAATAGTGATCAAGCACATGACGCAAACGGGCGGAGATCCATGACGGGATATGCACACCATTGGTAATATGAGTAATGGGAATTTCATCAATGGAGCGTCCGGGCCAGAGATGTTTCCACATCTCTCTGGCAACTACGCCGTGAAGTTTGCTTACGCCGTTGCTGAAATTGGCAAGGCGCAGACCGAGAACAGTCATGGACATTACAGAGGCATGTTCTCTTTCCCCGATCGGAATACCCCAGCGGATGATACGGTCAACGCCGAGTCCGGTCGGTTTGGCAAGGACTTCAAGATAAGGACGCACAAGATTGATGTCAAAGACTTCATTTCCTGCGGGAACGGGAGTGTGTGTAGTGAAAATATTGGTACGCCAGACAATTTCCAATGCTTCATCTGCGGAATAACCTTTGGAAACGAGGTGTTCGATACGCGCAACAGAGAGAAATGCGGCATGACCTTCATTCATGTGGCAGACAGCCGGATCGTATCCGAGAGCAACGAGAGCTTTGTAGCCGCCGATACCGAGGAGAAGTTCCTGATGCAGACGCATAACTTTGTCGCCTCCGTACAATCTCCATGTAATTTCACGGAATTCGGGAGGATTTTCCGGCACTCCTGTATCCAGCAGAACCAGGGGGACATTTCCGACATTCGAAACCCATACTGCGGCAAAAAGTTCACGGTCAATGAGTTTGATACTGATGAGAATTTCATTGCCGTCGGCATCTTTGGCACGGGACATGGGCATATTGTGAAGTTCATTTTCGGGGTAACGCTCCATCTGCCAGCCGTTGCGGTCGAGGAATTGACGGAAGTAGCCCTGACGGTAAAGCAGACCGACTGCGACCATCGGAAGTTTGTGATCGGAAGCGGCTTTCAAATGGTCGCCGGAGAGGATTCCGAGACCGCCTGAATAAAGACGGATACTTTCATGGATACCGTATTCCATGGAGAAATAAGCAACTTTGCGATCGACGGGATTGTCCGTATCCGGAACATCAGATTCAAATTCAGCTTGAACATTTTTGAGCAGACGCAAATAATTTTTGTCATGTGCAAGCTCTTCAAAACGGCTCTGGGGAACTTTGCTCAAAAAATCTTTGGCATTGAATTCAACCGCTTTCCAGAGATTGGGGGAAATTTTTGTAAAAAGTTCTATTGCTGTCGGGTGCCAGCACCACCAGATATTACCTGAAAGTTTTTCCAGAAACGCAAGTTCTTCAGGCAATTTCGGAGCAACATTAAAAAATTTAAAATTCATCATAGGGGAAAATAACTCCTCTTGTTTTAGCGTAATCGATTTGTTAAAATACATTTTTCCATACATCATAATATAACTCATTTTTTTGCTTTTGCCATTGAAAAAAATAAAAAAGAATGTATTTTATTATTAATGACAATCAACAACATACAACAAGGAGCATTTTATGAAATTTTACGAAAAAACTGCCGCTGCATGGGCAAAAAACAACTCCCTCGTCTGTGTCGGTCTCGACCCCGATTTCAATAAACTTCCCGAATGCGTGAAAGGTGAAAAAAATCCCCTCTTCGCTTTCAACAAAGCAATCATCGACGCAACTAAAGATTTCGTCTGCGCCTACAAGCCGCAGGCCGCTTATTACGCAGGTCAGGACCGTGATGAAGATTTGCAGATGACCATGGACTATCTCGCTGAAGCAGTTCCTGAAATCCCCGTCATCCTCGATGTTAAACGCGGTGACATCGGGTCAACCGCTGAAATGTATGCCAAAGAGGCTTTTGACCGTTATCACGCCGATGCCGTAACCGTCAATCCCTATATGGGATTTGATACTCTCAAACCATTCCTCGACCACGAAGACAAAGGCGTCATCATCCTCTGCCGTACCTCCAATCCCAATTCAGGTGATCTGCAGAATCTCGTTTCCGACGGATACACTCTCTATGAACATGTCGCCATGCTCGTCCGTGACAAATGGAACTACAACAACAACGCTGCTCTCGTTATCGGCGCAACATATCCTGAAGAACTGAAAAAAATCCGTACTCTCTGCCCCGAACTCCCCTTCCTCGTTCCCGGAGTCGGTGCCCAGGGCGGTGATGTTCAGAAAGTTATCGCAAACGGCACAACTGCCGACAGAACCGGTCTTATCATCAATTCATCAAGAGGCATTATTTACGCTTCAAAAGGTGAAGATTTTGCCGAAAAAGCAGGTGCCGCCGCAAAAGAACTCCGCGACCTCATCAACAACTACCGTTGAAGATAAAAATATAGAGTTTACATAACACGGGACTGCTGCAAAACCACAAAAGGTGTGCAGCAGCCCCTTTTTTTATTTATCTCTGTTCCATGCGTTTCACCCGCCTTTTTATATGCCGAGGCATTGACAATCTAATGCGGCAAAGTCCGGAGAGTGATCAATGTGATTTCCGGCGGAACGCCCAACCGGAGCGGAAATCCGCT
>JAZRBX010000058.1:0-6908 GCA_045635285.1 Victivallaceae bacterium | reverse complement strand
ATTACAAAGTACGTGGCTGCTTGGTTCCCCACCTGACCAGATTAACCTGCCGTCCAATGTAAAAGTCCGAAAAGATCTCGTAACTTTTCTTTACCTATAATATAACTTACTTTTTGAAAAATTCAAGCAAAAGACTGAATTCTTTGCGAAAATTTTTGCGCTCAACAACTCTGTCAACCAAACCTTTGTCCACCAGGAACTCCGCAGTCTGAAATCCCTCCGGCAACTTTGAATTGGTCGTTTCCCGGATAACACGGGGACCTGCAAATCCGATCATTGCCCCGGGTTCTGCCATGATGACATCTCCCAAACTGGCAAAACTTGCAGTCACACCGCCGTAAGTCGGATTGGTCATGAGGACAAAATATCCGAGTTTCGCCTCCGCCAGACGCTCCAGCGCTGCACAGGTTTTCGGCATCTGCATCAAACTCAAAATCCCCTCCTGCATACGGGCACCGCCTGAAGCAGTTACCAGAAGAACAGGCAATTTTTTCTCTATTGCAAATTCAACAAGACGGGCAATTTTCTCTCCGACAACGGACCCCATACTTGCGCCCATGAAACGAAAATCCATAACACCGAGAGCAAAGGGTTTGCCATCCAAAGTTGCAGTACCGCAGACGATCGCATCATTGAGTCCGCTTTTTTTAGAATTTTCAGCCAATCTGTCAGTATATGCTTTGGAATCAACAAAGCCGAGAGCATCAACAGAAGTAAGATTGCGATCCATCTCCACAAAAGAATCTTTGTCGCAGACAAGTTCGATTCTCTTTGCGGCAGTCATTGAAAGATGATAACCGCAATACCAGCAGACCTGATGATTATCTTCCAAACGGTCAGCGTACAATGTCTGACCGCAGTTGCGGCATTTGATCCATGAGCCGTCGGGGATCACCATTTTGCGTTCTCCTCTGGCAGGCAGGCTCAATTTAGAATATTTCGGAGTACCGAATAAAGACATTTTTAAACTCCATATATATTGTTTACGCAGAAAGACACCAAAAAATGCTTTTCTGAAAAATTATATTTGTATTTAATATAGCATGAAAAAGTATTTTTTCAAATCACTTTACAGTCTGCAAAACTCTCCATCATGCTGAATTGAGGCGGAGAAAAAATTTTTTCTGCGTAACAATTTTTTTATTTTTCTTTCTTTTCCAGTCCCCAGATGCGGGCAAAATTTTCCGCCAGACGGACGGGATACCCCAATCCCTCTTCATCACCGGAAATATCATTGGCATTGGTACTTGTGGCAGAACACCAGCCGCAACCGATGTGAGCCATTTCGATACGGTCCATCCAGAGCATCATGTCAGTTTGCGCACCGAGATGTCCCCAGCGGCGGGCGACGGTAACAGAACCGCCGAGTTTACCGCGGAAACTTCTGCCGTGAGCTTCGCCGAGCAATCCTGAACGGTCCATAAAAGTTTTCATCTGTGCAGTGACCGAACCGTAATAAACCGGACTTGCAACTACAACACCGTCAGCAGTTTCCATTTCTGCAACAAGTTCATTCAAGCCGTCTTTGTGAACGCATTTTCCGGTTTTGAAGCAGACAAGACATCCCTTGCACATGCCAAGATCCATATCCTGCAATTTGACAGTGCGTGTTTCAATACCGAATTCTGCGGCGGCATCAGCAAAAATCTGAAGCATTTTAGCACAATTATTTTCGGGACGGGGGCTGCCGTTGATAAGAAGAAGTTTTTTCATTTTCAAATAAATCCTTTATTTTTCTGCCATTTTTCAATACCGTTCATTATTATATCGGGAACATCATAACTGTGATAATCAAGTTCCGCCACAGTTTCAGCGGACACAACTCCCTGATAATCAAGTTCAAACAACGCATCAAGCATCTGCCATGCGGGACCTCCCGTTGTTCCTTCAAAGCGGGTCGGATAGGATTTTTCCGGCAGATATTCTTTCAAATGCACATGAGCTATCTTCGGAAAAAGGCGGCGGACGCTTTCTGCAATATTATAATTTGCTCTCGCAAAATGCGAGGGGTCGAAATTAACTTTCAAATTGGGAGCATCCACATCTGCAATAAAACGCTCCAAATCATCAGGATTTGCCACCACAAAACCATATTCCGCCTCAACTGCAATTTCCAGATTTCTGTCAGCGGCAATGCGGCACAATTCAGCAGTTTTCTCAACTAAAACTTCCCACGGGGCAGAACCTCCGGGAATGGAAGTTGCCACGATCGGACAATTCAAGGCTTCGGCAACTTTGAATCCTGCAAGCAAATAATCACAGCGGTACTGAAATTCAGTCATCGAACGCCCGAAAAGTCCGTGGCAGTCAACCGCAGAACACTGCATTTGATATTTGTCAAACAAACCTTTCAAATATGCCAGAGTTTCAGGCGAATCCGCCAGCTGCATTGCATTGTAATGTGCGAAATATTCACTGACACAATTCAGTTCCACATACCCGTAGCCGCATGTTTTTGCTTTTTGCAGACAATTTTCAAAGCCGGATTTGTGGCAGAGCAGGCTTGTGATTCCCCATTTTTTCATTTTGTGTCGATCCAAATCTGTTTCTGCATAGCTTCATAGATAGCCAGCTGGAGTTCAAGGACGCGTTTACCGTCGTCGCCTGAATCCTTACCTCTTGTTTCGATGATATCGGCAAATGCTGACAGCTGATTGGCAAAACGCTGCATGGGTTCACGGAAATTGTATTCATTGGTAACATCAGCTTTAACAACTTTGACACTCTGGATGCCGCCGTTGTTCCAGGGGGTCTGCAAACGCCCGATAATCGAACCTTTTTCACAATAAATCTCAATGGTTTCAGCTTCGTTTTCAGGACGGCGGTGGCGCCAGCTGTTGCGGAGAAGCCCGATCGAACCGTTGGCAAATTTAAAAAGAACCAGAGCAGAGTCATCCATATCCTTGAAAGGTGAATCGTATGCGGCAACTCCCGATGCGGTCAATGCGGTGATTTCTCCGTTCAAATGACGCATAATATCCAGCCAGTGTGCGGCAGAGTCAGCAATAATGCCGCCGCCTGAAGCAGAAACTTCGGTGCGCCAATCTTTATACAATGCGGCAGTTCCGTCCCAATATTGAGTCATACTGATACTCATTACTCTGCCGATTTCGCCGGAGTCAAGGATTTCTTTTATCTTCATCCAGCAGGGGGCGTAACGGGACATGAAACAAAGCTGAAGCACGCGGTTGTTTTTGCGGGCGGCATCAAGCATTTGCTGTGCTTCTTCAACAGTCATTGCCATAGGTTTTTCGCAGAGGACATCACGGCCGGCGTTCAAAGCGGCGATGGAAAGTTTTGCATGAGATTCCGTCGGAGTACAAACAAGCACCGCTCCGTCGGAATGAGCTTTCAGCATATCATCAATATTTGTGTAAAGTTCTTCCGCTCCGAATTTCTTTCCGAATTTCTGCAGTTTTTCACTGTCAATATCAGTAAAAGAGCGTAATTTGAAACGGTCAGTCAAACGCTCCACACCGAAAGAATGAGCCATATTGAAAATACTGGAACACCCGACTACATCAAGAGGAATAATACTCATAATATTCACAACTCACTTTCTAAATTTATGTTGAACTGTATCAATACCAAAATATCATATTAAAAAACATACAAACTTCATAATGATCTGATTTTAACGATTTTCAATCACCGAAAGAACTTATCTCCCAATTTTTTTCAGTTGCAAGAAGCCGCAAATCATCAGAAGCATTGACCGCATGAGCTTCACCGCATGCTTCCAATACAAAACGGTCATTTATACTGTCGCCGTAATAAGCGACCTCTTTGATCGACCAGCCTTTTTCAGCGCAGAATTTTTCAAGCACGACAGGTTTTCCCTCGCCGACCATGAAAGTTCCCTGAACTTTGCCGGTGAATCTGCCGTTTTCAAGTTCAAGCTCCGTTCCGAAAAACGCATCAACTCCGAAATATTCAGCAACGCTGCGGGCGATTTCACGGTTTGTGGAGGTCAGGATTCCGCAAAAAATCCCCTCGCTTTTGAGTTTCTGTATCAGATCATATGCCTTGCGATAAACCTGTTTTTTTATAACTTTTTCAAAATGCAGATCGCACCAGTACGCCATCTCCTCCGGAGTTTTTCCGATAAATTCACGGAGCTGAAATTTTTGAAATTCATCAGTGTCAAGTTCGCCGCGGTTGTAATCATCAAAAAAACGCTGTGCCTCTGCAAGGTCAGATTCGGGCGCCTGTTTTTCCGCCACCATAAATTCTTTCCACGTAACATCGCAGTCAGCGTTGATCAGAGTATGATCCATATCAAAAAAATGTGCTTTGAGTTTTTTCATCTCATTTCCCTGCTTATTTGGATTATTTCAAGGTTAATATAAATCTGTTTTTTTCAAATGCAAGCTGCAAAAAACAAAAAAATGGTATTATTTTGTAATACCATTGTTTTTGAGCTCCGATACCTTCTTTTCTCATCCGGACATCTGTTTGCAGAACGCACAGCTCGAACGGACGATCAGAGAACACGGCACTTCAATATTGTCTGCGGTAAAATCTTTATCCGACATGACCTGACGGACCTTCAGTTTGATAGCGTCAACGATTTTGTCAATATTCTGGTCAACACTGCTTAAATCAAGATCATCAGCAATACTCGTATTGCCGAAACTTGAAATGGAAATATCCTCCGGTATCTTCCAATGTCGGCGCTGAGCATAATGTATCACCCCCGCCGCCACCGTATCATTAACACAAAAAACCGCCGTCGGACGCCCATCTCTGCGGCTGAAAATCTCCTCCATGGCGGCAATTCCCCATTCACGGGAGGGCTGACTCAATTTGATAAGGCCCGGATCTATTTCCAAGCGGGCTTTTTTTAATGCGTCAATATAACCTGCAAGGCGATTTTTGCCGCTCAAATCGTAATCATGTCCGATGAATGCAATCCTGCGGTGTCCCAGACTTAAAAGGTGTCTGGTCGCATGAAAAGCTCCGCCGATGTCATCAGAAATCACTCCGGGGATATTCAAATCGGCAATGACTGAATCAAAAAATACCACAGGAACACTGCTTTTTTTGTAAGCATCACGACACTCCGCATTCGGCACAGCGACAAGCACATCGAATTTTTTGGCAGAGAACATTTCAAGCAGCTGACGCTCCTTAACTGCCGAATTATCAGTCAGATGAACACTCAGTATCTGTCCGTTCTGATGAAAAAAAGGTTCAAGTTTGGCAAATATTTTGTAATAATAAAGTTCATCATCAGGAAATATCAAAGCGGCAAAATTGCTCGTTCTACGCGGCTCATTCTCCACAGAACCGACAAAACACCCCTTGTACGGAATGCTGTAAATAAAGTTTTCCTCTTCAAGTTTTTTCAACGCACGGCGAAGCGTAACCTGCGTACAATCAAAAAGTTTTGCCATTTTTCTTTCCGACGGTATCGGCATTCCATCCTGAAAATGATTTTCAGTTACAAAATCTTTTATCTGTCTGCATATATCGGCAATTTTTGACGGTCTGCCCCGTTTTTTGTTCTGCATACAGCCTCCTTTTTTATATCGCTATATAAATAAATATACTTTACAAGGCGAAAAAATCCAATTTTTATTTGAAAATAATACGAAAAAAAATTGCAAAAATTTAAAAAAAAGGTATCTTTTATAAGATTTACAGGAGTTTTTTTATATGATTGAGTTAAATTTTCAGAAAATTGATAAAAACATACAGAAACTGACCTCCGCACACGGTGAAATTTTTGTTTCTCCGGGTATGCAGGGGCGTATTTTCTGCACTCTCGACAACAAAATACTCCACCGTTTCGACAATACTCTCGCATTTTCCCCCTCCCCTGTAAATTTCAACAATATCGGCGGCAACTCTCTCTGGCCGGCGCCCGAAGGAGGAGATTTCGCTTACAACTATCCGCCGAACGGCGAATGGTACGTTCAAAAAGACATCAATTCCAAACCTTTTACACTTGTAAGCAATTCAAAAAACAAAATCGTCATCAGCCGTGATATAAATCTGCTCAACCGCAAAGGCATTGAGGTCAAAATGACCATGTCAAGAAGCATTTCTCTGCTGCAGAACCGATTTACCGATCTTAATCCGCGTGTACGGACGATTGCCTACCGCACTCTCGATAAATTTACAATGTCTGAAACTTATTCCGCAGACCATGTTCTGATCGGGGCATGGAGTCTGGAACAATTTGATATGGATGAAAATATTGTTTCATTCGGAATTTTCGACGACGGAGATGTTTCCGTAAAATCCTTGAACACAGACTTTTATGCAGACCCGACAGACAGTCTTGCTTTTGCGCCCAATGTATTTTCTTTCAAAATCGGAGGTCCGGCAAGAAAGCAGATCGCATTGCACAAAAACGCTTCTCCCCGCATGATCGGGGCATATATCCCGTCTCAAAATCTCTGGATACTCCGCTGCAACCGGCTTGTTTCCGACGGAATATATTTCAATATCGCCGACAACGAACAGCCTGACGGACCTTTTTCCAGCGCAGATACTTACAGTATTTTCAACGGTGCAGAGCAGCTGGGATTTTTTGAACTCGAAACCATTGCCCCCATGTCTGTCGGCAAAAAAAATACCGTCGGCGGCAGCACTCTCGGCAGTGAAACTTATTTTTTCAAAGGGGATTCGGAATACATCGTTCCCTTTATGAAAAATTTTCTCAATGTAAACTCCATACCATTTATATTTTAAGGAGACAATTATGGCTGAAATCAAAACAATGTTCGGTTTTGATATGGAAACCGATATCGGAAGCTGGACTTCATTCTATGACGGATTCAGAAAAGGTACTCCCGTCATACTCAACATCCTTGCAAAACACAACATCAAAGCAACATTCTACTTCACTGCCGATGCCGCACAAAAAAATCCCGACATCGTCAAAACCGTCAGAGATGCAG
>JAZRBX010000057.1:0-8920 GCA_045635285.1 Victivallaceae bacterium | reverse complement strand
GGTCGGAGTTGCCGACGGCAGACTTTACCGTACAAATAATGTTCTTACATACATAGCAGTTCTGCCGCGAGTTGCTGCAGTGATGGCAATAACACTTATTTGTATACTTTCTCCGGTCGATCTTATTCCTGATATAATACCGGTAGTCGGGATGCTTGATGATATATCGCTGTCGGTGGTATCTTTTGTAATAACCAGGAGCAGTCTGGAGCAGAAATATGAGAAGTGATTATTTCCGCGGGCTTGATTATGCGTGGGGCGGAGTTAAGGATTTTTACAAACATCCTTTTCTCTGGAAATATACGGCAGTGCCGTTGGCATTGCTTGTGTTTGTATATACGGCATGTTTTATTTTCATCTGCAAATACGTTGCAAATGATGTTGCTGTTAAAATAAATCAGTCATTGCAGGAAACATGGTTTGAGTCGATGGCGGGGGTTTTGTCAAATATTGTTATTGCGGCGGTTTGGGTTGCGGCGATAGCGGTTCTTGCGCTGCTCAGCAATGTGATATTTGAAACAGTCGGTGCGTTTTTCTTTCCTGCCATGGTCAGAGAATATGAAAAAAAGGTATTGAAAATTGATCTTGCTCCGTTGACGGCGCAGGAAAAAATCAGGAATATTTCAGCGATGGCGGGCTTCGGGCTTTTGCTGTTGATTCTGTTTATATTTCTGTCATGTCTGATATTGTTTATTCCGTTTTTCGGATATTTTGCTTATCTGATCATACTCGGGTATCAATACAGCATACTTTTCATGTCGGAGGCATGTTTTAATAAACATTACCGATTGAGTGATATTCAATATTGTTTCAAAGACAAACGCAGCATGATGTACGGGTTTGGCATTTTTTCATTTTTCATGGTTCAAATTCCGTTCATGTCGCTTTTCATGTACCCGGGTTTTGTCCTCGGCGGTACAAAAATGTTCTACGAAGAGACCCGTTGAAAAATCTGTTCAAACCGTTCCGCATAAGGCTTTGCACTGAACATTGATTGATTTTTCCGGGGGGCGCAATCAGCCCCCCGGAAAAAATACTGCACCCTGTTCCCCCATTGATGCAATTGATCTTTGAGAGAGAAGGTCTTTTGCATCATATTCTATTTTTTGACTCTTTTTGTATTGGTGTTTTAAGATTCAACAGTTTTTAATTTAATTTGAAAAATACGATTTTTCAGACTTTGAATATTGTATATTTCCATGTTTTAAACAGGATTTTTTCACATATTATATAAATTGAAAGAAAAAATATTTGCATTTTTTTACTGTTATGCTATTTTTTTATAAACTGAAATGGGGAAATTATGCCGTCTTTGAAATCCAATAATTCGCCGACACCGGAATTTCTGAAAAAACTGCTTGATGAACTAAACTGTTTTTTTGCCGATAAAAATGCGGATATACAAATAGCAGGTACGCCTGATGTTCTTACCAACCACCGTCATTGCTGGTATGAAATACTTTTTTACCGCAAAAATCCCGATGAAAAATTTCAGAAACTGCTGATCGTTCCGCCGCATACAGATCATACGGAAATAACTTCAGCCATGTTCCGTTATGGAATACGCATTGCTCTCGGCTGGGAACTTTTTTCCGGATTCTGCGGAGAGCAGATGATTTGCGATTTCCGCGGTAATTCAAAACTGCTGGAGCTTCTGATTTTTGATATGGAACAAATCATTCTCTGCCGGGACGGCAATCTCGGTCAGAATACTCACAATCGCCACCTGGAAAACATGAAGAAGGATTTTTCGCAGGTTTTTGAAACTTATCTCGGCAGCATAAGCCATATCAGCCGTCAGGAATATATTATTTATGCCAAAAATTATCTCCGCACCAATGCGTTCCGCCCCTCTCTGCAAATGTCTGAAATCGCCGCACACATCGGAGTAAGTTTGAATACACTGCCGCAGCTTTTCCGCAAATATACCGGTATGACGGCACGCAGATACCTTATAAATACCCGTTTGAGTTATGCCTGTGAATGTCTTGCACATTATGACATTCTGCTGCAGGAGGTTGCTAAACTATCGGGCTGGAGCGATTATACCTATTTTGTAAAATCATTCCAAAAACAGTTCGGCATGACGCCTGGCAAAATGGCATCCAAACTCAAAAATAAAGAGATAACCTTGAACGAAATCAACAGCAAACTCTTCCCCCCTGAAGAGTTTATCCCCCGCTGAAAAGAATAATATTTTTTTATATACGCTATATTCCCATTATGGGGAGATAAAGCTTTCTGAAAATTAAAGAAGGGGGATGGGGGGAGAGTAGCGAAGCGGGGCGTTCCACCCGCTTTTTAATGCGGGAGGACAAAGGGAACATTTTGCCGCAATTGAACATGCCCGACACCACCACAGCCGCTAAACATCACGCGGCAGCGTAACAAAACGGGGATGGACATCCCCCCCTTGCAGGGTTTCAGGGGGGAAACTCCCCCCCCTGAAAAAGAGCGTAATCAGCTCTTTGGGAAATATTTTATGGGAATGGAATGACTTTTATTTCATAAGCAGAGCAAGTTCATCGACGATATTGCCGAAGATATCGAGAGCGTCCTCTATTGGTCGGGGGGTTGAAAGATCGACTCCTGCATTTTTCATTATATCGAGGACATCGAGAGAGCCGCCGGCTTTGAGGAAAGAGAAGTATGCCTCAATTTTTCCGGGGTCGCCGGAGAGGATATTATCTTTGAGTTTGATGGCGGCGGACATGCCGGTTGCGTATTTGTAAACGTAAAAGTTGTAATAAAAATGCGGGATGCGTGCCCATTCCATTTTGATAAGAGAGTCGGGGGCGGCGATTGCACCGCCGTGGTATTTCTGATGGATTTTGTAATAAGTATCGGAGAAAACGTCTGCACTCAAGGCGGCATCTTTTTCGGCGAGGCGATGGATTTCAAGTTCAAATTCTGCAAACATGGTCTGGCGGTAAATCGTAGCTCTGATTTCATCAGCAAGATGGGCAAGGAGATATGCTTTCAGTTTGACATCATCGGTATTTTTGAGCATGTAGTCAGCGAGCAGCATTTCGTTGGTAGTTGAGGCGACCTCTGCCACAAAAATACTGTAATCAGCATAATGATAATGCTGGGTGCGGTTGGAGTAATAACTGTGCATGGAGTGTCCGAGTTCATGCGCCAGAGTGAAAACATCGTTCAAAGTGCCGTTGAAGTTCAAAAGCAGATAGGGCAGACTGTCATAACAGCCGCTTGAATATGCACCTGATCTTTTACCTTTATTTTCTATGACGTCGATCCAGCGTGAATTAAAGGCTTGTTTCAAAATTGAAATATATTCTTCACCGAGCGGAGCGAGCGCATTAAGCACCAGTTCTTTGGCTTCATCAAAAGTGTATTTGAGGTCAATATCGGAGAGTATCGGAGTATGAAGATCATACATATTGAGTTTTTTGACCCCGAGGATTTTGCTCCGCAGATTGAAATAGCGGGTAAGATGCGGAACTTTTTTGTGAACTGCATTGATCAAATTGGTGTAGACTGCGGGGTTGATGTTGTCGTCAAAAAGTGCGCTTTCGAGGGCTGATTTATATTTTCTGACCTGTGATGAAACGACATGTCTTTTGACGGTCGTACTTAAAGTTACGGC
Organism: Victivallaceae bacterium; assembly: GCA_045635285.1. Lineage (GTDB taxonomy): Bacteria > Verrucomicrobiota > Lentisphaeria > Victivallales > Victivallaceae > RGIG5270. The sequence goes on along the minus strand of JAZRBX010000057.1, from coordinate 5,313 downwards.
GAAAGTATTACGGAATTTTTCGTAAGTCCCGAGCATTTTTCTGAAGGCGTTTCTCCGCACGTTCCGTTTGGGACTTATCAGAAATGAGTAATAATTTCCATGAGAGAGTGCAACTTTTTTCCCTGTATTGTCAGAGATCATGCCGAAATCGAGATCAGAATCATTGAGTACGGAAAAGGCATCATCGGTTCCGCCGAAAACATCGGAATAAAGTCCGAGCAGACGCTCTTCCTGACTGCTTAAAGTGTGAGGTTTGCTGCGGAGAAGTTCCTCCATGCTGCGTTGATAAAAAAGCAGAGGTTCACGGCTTATCCATTGACGGATCAGACTTTCATCTCCGGCGAGGATTTCCGGAGAGAAAAAAGCCAATGCCCCTGAAATTTTGGCAAATATGGCGGATATTCTGTCCAAACGTTCACGGTTGGGATTGTTTGAGGTGTCCTCATCGGATTTTAAATGAGCGTAAGTATAAAGTTTTTCGCCGAGTCTGTCGAGAGCGTCGGAAAGTTCAATACCTTTGAGCAAGGTTTGCGGAGAATCGAGCAGGTGTCCTTTGAGTTTTTCCAATTCGCCGCACATCGGCATTACTTTTGCAAAATCTGCTTCAAAATCTGCATCGTTCTGATACATTTTGGTCAAATCCCAAGTCAATTCGACGGGAATTTCTTTTCTTTCGGGAATTTTTTTCATTCGGAGAACCTTTTTTGTATTTGTTTTATGTTATTTATTGATTTTTCTGTTTCATTTTTCAAAAATGATGATTTCCATACTGTGTCAGAAACATGATTAAACGGGTGCAGGAGTATGAATTTTTGTATTTCTTCAAAAGTTGAAGCATTTTTCAGGGTTTCACGGAGAGAATATTCATATTGCTTGACGGAGTTGAAAATCTGCCATTCTTTCAAAAGTTCCGCCGCATTGATTTCTTCAAAATCATCATCAGACAGATTGTCTGTCCTGACAATTCTGTTCCGAGTGGTTTTGCCGTCATAAAATTGATGGGAAACCAGACCTGCCAGATTGCCGTTTGCAGCATCGAAAACCCCGCATCCAGAATCTCCCGGTTTGATTTCAAGGTCAATATCAAAATATTTTTCATCGGCTGAAATGATTTTGCCCGTCAAATATTTTCCGTCAATTTTGAGCTTGATTTTGCTGTTCGAATGGTAAAATGACGGATTTTTGACGGAAAAAACTGAATTTGACGGATTTTTGACGGACAGTAAAATCAAATCGCGCCTGGTTGAAACAAGACATTTCTGCGATTGAGAAGTAACTGCGTATCTGCCGAAAGAATGGGTGTTTATCAAGCGGTAAAATCCGGCATCTTTTTTAATGCAGTAATCTGATGCGGCAAGACTTGCCGTCAGAAAAAACAGAAAAATTGCGGCAACTGAACGCATATTCAGCCGTTTCTCCTTTTGGCAATGCAGATGGAGTTGCAATTCGGACAGCGGGTAAGTTTCGCACCGTCTTTGGTCAGGAATGAATGGTGGCATTTGTCGCAATGAAAAAGGTTGCTGTTGCTGAGTTTCCAGTCAAATTTATTGACCCGCAATATTTCACGGAGCCACAATACGGCGATGATTGCCAGCCAGACGATCATGTAGACGAGTAATAAATTGCGTTGATCTATCTCTATCATATTTCATCTCCGAGTTCGTCATGGTCACGGTAATGAACAGTAAAAATTTCACCGTCAGTACAGTTTGCAAGTTTTTTTATTTCCGTATAAAGCTGTTTCATTGCCAGATGGTCAAATTTCCGTCTGCCGCAACTCCGCAGAAGCACCAGACGCGGCATCATATTGTCGGATAGAATGAGTTTGTAAACGCCGCAATTCAGCGGAAATTCATTTGCTGTATGTTGTTCATCCGTAGAAAGTACAATGGGGATGACTTTTCCGGTTATGCTTACTGCAAAAGGATAAGGCATTTTTTCTGTTTTGTTTTCCGCGTTATTGACAGCGGCGCGCCGGGGGAGGATTTTTTGCGGAGAGATTGCTTCCGGAAGCGGGGGTGAAATTTTTTTATCCCGGAGAAGCAATATTACATCCCGTTTGCCCAAATCGGCAAATTCAGAGGAGGGATGAATGGTGTGATCAACAAAACTGCCGAAACCCTGCGGACTTTTACCCGATGAAAAATGTGTTGGTGCATAATTTCTGATATATTCACGGATCGCCGGTGAATTTTGATCGTTTCCGGCAAAACTGAGCAGAGTAAGAGTTGCCGCCTCTCTTTCATATTTTTCAGACTTTACATCAGGGACGGAAAAAAGGATGAAAAAGAGCAAATTTATCGCCGCAGTCAACAGGACCGCCTGCATTGTAATGATTTTTCCGTAACGCACGGGATTGCTCAATGAATCTTTCATATCAATTATTTCTCAAAGACTGCCTCTTTGTGTTCATTTTCGCCGTTGACGGCTATGAAACTTGACAGACCTGAACGCTCTGCCATTGCCATAATATTTGCCACAAGTTCAAACGGCACACTGCCGTCGGCGGAAATAACTACGGTTCCGGTGGGATTTTCAGCGGCGAGAGCTGCCAGTTTTTCAGCCAGATCAGCGAGAGAAATTTCTTCATCACGGAAATATATCAGACTTTTGTCGGAGCTTCGCACAACTGAAATGATATATTTTTCCACGCTGGAATATTTTGTCGGGCCGACTTTGGGGATCTCCACTTTGATGCCGTACATTTTGACAAATGAACTTGACAGCATAAAAAATATCAGACTCAGGAAAAGAACATCTATGAGCGGAGTAAGGTCAGGTCTGCCGATCAATTTGCCGAGTTTGGAATGATATTTGCGCCCGCGGCTTCTGAATTTATGGCGTTCAGACATTTTTTACTGCTCCGGATTGCTTTCGGTTTTGTCTTTTCTGGCGAAGAAGTAAACGATTTCCGATGCCGCTTTTTCCATATCCAATGTGATTGCATCCACTCTGGAAACCAGATAATTGTATGCAACATAGCAGGGAATCGCTACTGCCAGACCGCCCGCTGTGGTAATCAGTGCCATGCGGATGGTCCCTGCAAGTTCAGTTGAAGAGAGAGCCATGCTGCTTGTCATATTGACAGTTTCAAAAGTTTCCATCATGCCGAGAACGGTGCCGAGCAGACCGAGAAGCGGCGCGATAAAACCGATAGTACCCAGAATGTCGATGCTTTTTTCCAGTTTCGGCAATTCTTCCAGACAGGCGTCATCGATGGCCTGTTTCAAATCTTCGTCCTTGCGTTCATAAGCAAGGATTGCGGCGGAGAGGACTCTGGCGGCAGGGCCGGGGGTATTGTCGCAAAGACTGATCGCTTCGACGAAACCGTTGCGGCGGAGAACATTTTCCAGCCCCCTGACGAGTTCCTTGACATTTACTTCTTCGCGGTGAAACTGAAAAGTTTTCCTGAAAAAGATGAACATCGCTATCAAAGCACAAATGCCGATGATCCACAAAACAGGACCGCCGTCCCGCATCAATTCCAAAAATGCTGAAACCATAATTTTTACCTTTCTTTAAGCGTCCGTCAATCCTGCTGTATGTAGCGGCGGCGGACATTATTTTCCAAATCGGCAAGTTCTTTGCCGGACATAGTGTTCAAATTTTTCAACCGTCTGATGATGAAAAGAGCATCAGTAAGAGCGTTTGAGCCGCCCTGATGCAGATTTATATCAATGGCATTCAATGCACAGCGGTTTATCCATATACGGCTGACGCCGTTTGCGGCAGTATCACTGTCAAGCGGCAGATAGAGTGCCTCCGTGTAAGCATCCAACGCCCCCTGAAAATCGGACATCGCTTCGAGAGTGCGTCCCCATTTGTAAAGGCATTGCAGACGGAAAATCGGCGGATTTTTGTCATTTTTGACCGCATTGGCATAAATATCTGCAGCGAGGCGGAGCAGAGAGTTGTCTCGATTTTTTGTGCCGGCAAGGAAATAATTGTCGGCGGCACGGCATCGGGCGGAATTTTTCAAAAGAAAATCCTTGAATGCGTCAGCGGCTTTGAGGAAATTTTCTGCGGATTTTTGATATTCGCTCTGTTCGGAAAGGATCGTACCGGCGAGGAAAAATCCGGAATCTTTGCGTACTGAACCGGCAAGGTTATTCAAAGTTTCAAGTTCTTTCAATGCATCACTTTCACGATGGAGCTGATAATAAGTAAGTGCTTTGTCATATATTAGTTGAGCTGTGATTTCTGCATTTTTGTCTTTGTTAAAGGATTCAATTTCTGCGAGGATGTCCAGAGCTTTCTGCAAATTATCATTCTGCCGCATGTAATCCATTTGGTGAAAGAGGGCATTGACGGTGAGCGGAGAATCGGGATGGGATTTTTTGAGTTTGTCGATACTGTATTGCATTTCCTCAAACCGTCCTGCGAGGAAGTAGGAATAAGCTGAATTGTAAAGAGCTTGTGCGGCTTCGGGATTATTCGGATAATGTTCGGCAAATGTCAGGAAAAGCAAACCTGACTGACTGTAAAGATTACGATTGAAATTGATTTGTGCGGCTTTGAGAAAAGAGTTGCAGAGTATAGTTTGAGCTCCGTGGCGTTTGGAGCTTGTGCGTGCGGCTTTTTCATACAGGGCGGCACTGGTTTCAAAATCTTTTTCCGCCTCTGCGATTTGGGCTTGAAAATAGAGTGCGGCAAGAGCAAATTCCGGCAACTCCGGATTTGCCGTATTATTCTTCAAGTCGGCAAGGAGTTTGACATCGGCAGCAGCGGAGGTGAATTCGCCGTTGGCTATTTTGCACTGGATGAGATAAAACAATGCTTCGGGATAGAAAGAAGAAGCGGGCATTATTTTTCCGAGGATGGATTCGCCCATGCGGTATTCGTGATTGCTGAAATAATATTTTCCGGCGAGCAGGACGCCTTCGTTGTTAATTTCGGGGGCATTGGGCATTTCTGCAAGGAACGCATAAAGTTTGAGCATTTCGGTTTTCTGACCGAGAGATTTGTAAATGGCGGCGGCGTTTTTTGCGGCGTTGGCGCGCATGGAATCGGCAAGAGAGCTGTCGTTTTTGATTTTGAGATAAATATTCAAGCCGCGATCGCCGATATTGAGTTCATTCTGCAAATCGGCGGAGAGAAATTCCCAAACATTTTTTTCGGGGAGAGAGGGGATTTTTTTCAGCATATTCTGCAATTCATGCAGGGCTTCTTTTTTGCGGTTGTTTTTGATCAGGATGTCGATCAATTCTCTGTAACTTGCAATGCGGTATTCATCTGACGGGGCGAGCCAGGTTTGATTTTTCAGGTTGAAAATTATCTCATTTTTGTTATTTTCGGTGCGGGCTTGCTGTTCTG
>JAZRBX010000056.1:0-3357 GCA_045635285.1 Victivallaceae bacterium | reverse complement strand
TCTGTTTCGGAAAAATAGTCTTCCTCTTTATGAAGATATTTCAAAGCACCGCCGTCGGGCATCGCTGCATTGGCAACGGCATTTCGCAAATTGGTATCCCAGAGAAGATACTGCTTCTGGATTCTGCTGAATATCTGCGATGACGGGGGATTTTCGATGGAAACACTCATAAGCCGTTCAAATTCATCATCAGTCATAGCCTCACGGCACATGCTGTCAAATTTTTCAACCCCGCCCTCAAACGACGGACGCTGAAAATCAAGCATGGGCAAAGTGCTTATAAAATAATAGTAATTCATAAAAAAATCTCCCGTGAAAAATCCTGACGGAACAGAGATGATTTACTTTTTCAGCAAATCCCCGACGATCGGACCTGCATATTCAGAAATCAAACTGCATACTGCATCATCACTGAAATCATAAAAAACATCACTGCCGGAAAAATTGACTTTGAAACCGCCGGACATCTCTTTGTCAGGGAAAACTTCACACTGTGTTTTAAAACTTTCTTTGAGAGAGGTCATCAATGCATTTTTGAGAGCATTAACATCTTTGACGGCACTGACAACGGTAATTTTGCTGTCCGGAGTAGAGGCAAATGCATTGCAAAGTTCAGATATGAGCTGTGCCATATATTCAGGAGTAAATGCTTGTGAAGCGGCATTGGCAAAAATCTTGTTCAAACGGCCGCTGATCTCATTTTTCAATGTGAGAATAATATCTCTTGATGACTGCTGAATTGCACTTTCTGCGCGTTTTTTCAAATTTGCACTTTCGATTTCGGCATTTTTCAAAATCTGTGCGGCCTCCTGTTTGGCAGAAGCGATGATTTCAGCACTTTTTTTCTCGGCAGCGGCAATTATTTCTTTTTCACGATCGGCGGCTTTATCCAAACCGTCCTGTTTGATTTTGTCAAGCAAACTTTGCAAATCCTGTGCCATTTTTTTACCTTTCATATAAAAATTATTGTATCTTTCCAGTAATATAGCAGAAAAAAATTAAAAATCAAGGTTTTTTCAACATGTATTTCATCGTTAATTCGACCTCGGAATTAAAGAGAGCGACATCGCTTTTTTTCAATTTTTTCTCTTTGATGTCGAACTCGTATGGGAGCAGTTCCGTACTTTTGCCGACCGCGTTCAAATTCAGGACAAAATATCTACCAACCCCATGGTAATCAAGCACTAACGATTTTGCAAAAAAATCTTTCAAAGCATCAGCGGCAAAATTGTCGTCCACAGAATTGCCGATTTCGGCATATTTTTCAAGCACTTCCAGACGGAGGCGGCTGACGACATTGTTTTTTAAATAAAATGTTTGAATTTTGAAAGGATCAAAAAATAAACCTTTTTCCATCGAAAGAGTGCCGTCAAAAAGCCCGCTGAAAGTGCCTTCCGGCACCATCAAAACTTTTTCAATATACTTCGGCGGCAGATTTTTTACCTCAAACTCATTTTCGCCGCGGTCATTTTTGCCTGAAAATTTAACAGAAGTCATCTCCGAAGCGATAGTGCCGTCAAAACCGTTAAGTTCAAAACCGTTTTCAAAATCAGCCGAAAAAACGACTGAACCGTTTTCCCAGAGCATATCAGATTTTTTAAATCCCGCATACTTCAAATCCGCTTCAAACAAACTTCCGTCAACTGAAATATCAACCTCACCCGAAAGCCCGGAAAAAACCTCATCAAGTCTTTCAAAAGTGCCGTTTTTGAGCGTAATATCACTATTTTTGCCAATCGTATAAGTTATGTCAAAATTGCAGCGATCGCCGCTTCCTTTCAATGTTCCGTCACGATACTCTCCCCGATCGACCTCATGCAAAGTTATATCAGGAATGACATACTCATCCCCTTTAAGATTGAACATCGACTGTCCTGAACTCAAACGGCGGTCAATGACCTTGCCATTTTCATCCATAAAAATATCCAATGCAGCTCCCGAAGATGAAGCATTCAAATTTTCATCACTGTATTTCCAGCGTGCGGGATACACACCGATCTGACTCACAAAAAATCCCGAATCTGAATTTCCGCCGTTTACAACACCGCTCAAATTATCAATATTCAACCGTTTGCCGCCCCATTTGACATCGGCAAAAGAATACTTAAAATTCCATTTGTTGTCTGAATATATGAATTTACCTGAAATATTATCCGCCGAAAACTCCTCTTCGCCCGCCCTGCCCTGCAATGCAGATGTTTTCAATTCCATACCGCTTCCGTCGGAAGCATTGCTCAAAATCAATGCTCCGCGACTTTTTATATCAACTGTATCTTTATACTTCAATGCTGCTGAAGCTATGCTGAAAAATGTTTTTTCCGAACTTTTTTCGCCTCTGATTTGCGGCAGTTCCAGACGCCATCCGTTTTCGAGATTCGGAATACCGAGAGCCAAATCAGCGATCGAAAGTAAATATTTGCTCCGCTCATCACGGTCGGGAGAAAATTTCAAAAGAAAATCTTTCATAATAAATCTTGTATTTTCAAAAGCTCCGTCCGCAAGTCCGCAACTTATACTGCCGGTAAGAAGCGGTTTCAAAGTATCATCACCCAGACTCAAAATGCAGTCGCCTTCAAGTTTGGCTCTCGCCGCAATGATCATATTGCCCTTTGAATCCCTCAAATCAGCATTTTCCATATCAAGTTCGTAATGAAAACCGAAATGATCCTCCTTTGCCCCTGCTCCGGACAATTTGAAACTCCGGCCCTGAAATGCAATGTCCATGCCGTTCCATTTAAGTTTGACCTGCGGCACACGGGTATGAACATCAATACGACTCAACTCCCAGCTTTTCTGTGCCATATCCCATTTGCCGACCACATGGTGGCGGATATTGGCACTGCGGCGGTCGAGTTCCAAGCCGAATGAATCAGCAAAAGCCGAACTGCTGAATTCAATTTCGCCGTCAAAACTCAAAGCATTCTGTTCCATTGTATTCTGCGACAGAGTGAAATAATGCATTTTGGAACGGAAAGGTTTGCCTGAAACAGCGTTTATAAATTCAATATGCCAATTCTGCGGATTGAGATATTCCCAGTTGATTCTGCCGTTGCGGCTGCCGTAAATATTAAAAATCGAACCGCGAATGGATGAGTCTGCACCGAATCGGCACGAACCGCGGATATAATCAATGCTGTGCAAAGGCACATCATATTGAAACTGTCCGGAAAGAATATCAACTCCCGACATCTCAAAAATTTCCGGCAGCCCGAATGACAGACGGAAAAATTCAAAATCACTTCTTGCCGCCTGATATTGTCCTATAAGTTTTTCATTTTCACTGTTATAGAGAAAATTGATTTTCATATCGCCGGATTGAACTCCGAGCAATGTCATTTTTTCATTTTTCCGCAGAAT
>JAZRBX010000055.1:0-11413 GCA_045635285.1 Victivallaceae bacterium | reverse complement strand
TACCATTTCATCCACAATATGATGAACTCTCGATACCGATGACGGTATATGACGATTGGGATTGACCAATGTCTGAAAACGGGAGATCGTACCGTCCAAATCAACACGCAAAGCGGCAATTTCCACAATGCGGTCATTGACGGCACTCATGCCGGTTGTTTCCACATCAAAGATCGTAAAAGGACCGAGTTCGTAGTATTTTTTCATTTTATTTCATCAATTCACTGTAAGTTTTAAAATGAGTTTTGACACAGCGTTCAAGCACATCTGTACCGAATTTGTCGATCAGCATATTGGCACGCTGTTTGACAATATCCCCCGCTCCTCTCGGAATTTCGATACCGAACTCCTCCGAAAGTTTCTTCATCTCACGTATAAACTGCTCTCTGGCAAGGATGGAAGCGGCGGCAACGGCAATATCACTTTCACCTTTGGTACGCTGTTCAAGAATTATTTTGCGGCCCTTCTCCATCAAAGCGTTGCGTATAAGGAACTCCGCACCGAATTTATCCGACAATGCGCGGGGGCAGTCGGGGACTTTTTCAAGAACATTTTCAATAACTCTGGCATGTCCCCATGCAAGAAGTTTATTCAAATTGCCGATACGGCCATAGAGATCGTTGTAAGTCTGATTACGCAAAGTTACAACTGCAAATTTGCCCTGCACGATCTCTCTGATTTCAGCAGCAATGGAAATTATTTCCCGGTCGCTTTTGATAAGTTTGGAGTCGCGCACCCTGGTTTTGGAAAGTTTTTCACCGCTTGCTTCATCAATATAAACGCCTGCAATGATCAAGGGACCGAAAAAATCCCCTTTGCCGCTCTCGTCAACTCCGATATGCGGAGAAAGGTCAAGCGTTGACTCTTCTTCACCGAAAAGTTCCTCCGGTATTGAGAAACGGTAATCCTGCAAAATTTCAGGCTCAAGCACAAATTCAACAAATTCCTGTGCATTGCCGCCCTGAACTGTCAATTTGCCGCTGTTGTAAGCAACTACATTGACTTTTTCTCCGACAGCTTTGAAATGAGCATACTGCTGTTCTTTCATCTCAAAACCGTGAGAAGTCAGATATTCACGCAGCACGACGAGCTGTTTTTCATCGATCGTGCATACATAAGATGTCTTTTTTCTGCCGCTGTCTGCCATTTTACAACTCCGTACGGTTTTTCAACGCGGCACCGATCGTTGCCGCATCAGCAAAAGCGATATTAGCACCTGCGGGGATACCCTGTGACAGTTGAGTTACTTTGACATTGCAGTTTTTGAGCATATCAGCGATAAACAATGCGGTTGCTTTCGCCTCAATATCCGCTCCGAGAGCAATGATAACTTCTTTCACATTGTTCTCTGCAATACGCTGTTCGAGGTTGTCAAGCCTGAGATTTTCGCCGTATTCGTCATCCAGCGGAGAAATTTTGCCGCCAAGGACATGGTACAAACCTTTGAAATTATTACTGCTTTCAATAGAGAGAAGCTGGGAAAAATTTTCAACCACACAAAGCAAACTGTGGTCACGGCGGATATTGCTGCAAAATTCACAAACGCCCCCCTCTTCTGATAACGCTCCGCACGAAGGACAATGTCCTACTTTGTCGGGCAATGAACTCAAAAGGGCTCCGAATTCACGGATTTTCTCACTGTTCCAATCCGTAAGCGCAAGCACATAACGCTCCGCCCCCCGCCGTCCGACACCGCGGAAACGGCGGAAAAATTCAATCAACTGTTCAATAGTTTCAGGATACCGACTCATTTTCTCTCCGGTCAGAAAAGTCCCGGCACATTCAAAGGTCCTGCAATTTCCTGCAATTTTGCCTGTGCTTCATTGCGTGCGGTATTCAAAGCGGTATTCACGGCTTCAAGCACATCGCTTTCAGTAACATCGCTGCTTTTGAACTCCAATTTTTTAATAATAAAATCACCGCTTGAAACAGCGACGGCTTTTCCGTTGGCACTGACACCGGAAAATTCAGATTCAGCCAGAGTTTTTTTCATATTTTCAACATTTTTTTTGATCTCTTTTGCCTGCTGCATCATTTTGGCGAGATCGCCGAGTCCTCCGAACATAATAAAATCCTTTCGTTCAAATTATATGTTTCAATTTCTTTTTCTGTCTACATGGACATCCGCAAGTTCACCTCCGAAAATGTCCAATATCTGCTGAACGGCACTGTTCTGCAGAACTTTATTTTTTTCATAAACATTATCTGCCACGCTGATACGCATGGGACCTGCTTCGGGTGCTTTTTTGACCGGTGTTTTCTCTGCGGGATCAGCATCCGGAGTTTTTACAGGTTCTGCTGCAATTTTTTCAACGGCAGAGTCAATTCCCATATCATCGTAATCCTGTTCCGCCAGATCCGCAGGCGGTTTATCATAAATATCGATCGGAACTTCATCCGCTTCAATATCAGAGTAATCATCAGGAGTTACGATTTCAACATTTTCAACGGTGCTTCCGGAAATTTCCTCAACTTTGTTGAGAGTTTGATTTTCCTCCTGATTTTCAGCAGAAAATCCAACCGTTTTTTCCTCTGGCTGCGCCTTCGGCGGCTCAACAGTCTGCACCGTTTGAGTTACAACTGTTTCCTCTGCGTTTTTTTCAGTAATTTCAACGGTCAAGTCGTTTTTTTTTATGTCATTGATTTCCACGGACGGGATTTCAATTTTCTGCACCGGCACGGAAATCATATCCATATACTGCAAATCACCTGCCTGACGCAAACGGTTCAAATGCCCGATCAAATCACTGATTTTGAGAGAATGGGCCTCTTTCATCGCTTTGAGAAGCAGAGTTTCAAGATATATTTGTTTATTCAAAGCATCACGGAGCGGTCTTGCACCGACAGAGAGGATTTCCATGATTTCCTGAATGACGGACAAGGAAGCATAAGAAGCCATGACCTTGAACTTCTGCAGCTGTTCGGGACTTTCCTCAAGAACGGACGACGCATCAGGAAGGATCGCAGAAATTTCCACGCTTCTCAGAGTGAAAAGCATATCCTCAAACAATGTTTCAAGATTTTTGCCTTTTTCATTCAAGCCGTGGATACCGATGATCACATCGGCAGGTTTATTCTGCAAAATTGCAACAACAATTTTGTCAATCTCCGCTCCGTCGGCAAGGCCGAAAAGTGAACGGACTTCATCATCGGTTATCAGATGATCCTTGTTGCCGACGGCAAAAAATGCAATCATCTGGTCAAGCAGAGATTGAGCATCACGCATACCGCCTTCGGCTGCTTTTGCCAGAGAATAAAGTGCTTCTTCCGTGATTTTCACATTCTGGTCGGCGGCAATTTTTTTCAGCTGGGCAGCAATCAATCCTGTTGAAATCGGCGTCAAATCGAAACGCTGACAGCGTGAAATAATGGTTGCAAGCACCTTGTGGACCTCGGTAGTCGCAAAAATAAATTTGGCATGAGGCGGCGGTTCTTCGATCGTTTTCAAAAGAGCGTTCCATGCCTGATTGGAAAGCATATGGATTTCGTCTATGATATAAACTTTGTATCTGCCGGTAATCGGAGAATGCATCACATTTTCGGTCAATTCACGCATATCCTCAACACTGTTGCGGCTGGCGGCGTCAATTTCAATAACATCCATACTGCTTTCGTTGTCAATGGCAAGACAGCTTTTGCATTTGCAGCAGGGTTCTCCGTCGACGGGGGCTTCACAATTCAAAGCCTTGGCGAAAATACGGGCAAGAGTAGTTTTGCCGACACCGCGCGGCCCGACCAGCAAATAAGCATGAGCGGTACGCTGTTCCCGAATGGCATTCATCAAAGTACGCACCACATGCTGCTGACCGACCACATCCGCAAATCTTGACGGGCGGTATTTGCGTGCTATGACCTGATATTCTTCACTCATAAAAATTTTCCCTTCAAAGATTTATTTTGTCGAAAGCATCACTCAAACTGCCGATCCCTGCGGATGGTTTATTTGCAGATTCCGCTTCAAAATAAGATTCTATGATCTCCTGACGACGGACAAATATCTGTTTGATACCGTGTTCGGCAAGGTCAAGGAGTTCATTCATCTGCTTGCGGGAGAAAGGTTCACCCTCGGCAGTTCCCTGAACTTCGATCAATTTACCGGAGGAAGTCATTACTACATTCATATCAACTTCGGCAGTTGAATCCTCCGCATAATTCAAATCCAGCAGAAGTTCGCCGTTGACGATACCGACACTGACTGCGGCGACTGCATCTTTGCATGCTTTCTGAAATTCACGCTTGCGGCGGAGAGCGATTTCCAGGGCGATACTTGCACCTGTAATGCTGCAGCAGCGTGTTCCGCCGTCGGCGTCAAAAACGTCGCAATCCAGATAAAAAGTATTTTCTCCAAGTGCTTCCAGATCCACACCTGCACGCAGACTTCTACCGATCAGACGCTGGATTTCCATAGTTCTGCCTCCCTGTTTTCCTGCGGAAGCCTCGCGGCGGAAACGTTCATGGGTCGCGGCGGGCATAAGTCCGTATTCGCAGGTCAGCCAGCCGCCGGGAACTTTTTGAGCTTTCATCCATGACGGGACTTTATTTTCCACGCTGACGGCGCAGATAACTTTGGTTCCGCCCATTTCCATAAGCACGCTTGACATGGGGTGAGTCAAAAAATCGGGAGTTATTTTTACCGGACGCAATTCATCCGCTTTTCTTCCATCGGAACGGGTCATAAAATTTTTCCTTTTTTATTTTTGATTCAATTTTTCTTATAATATAATCACTTCGGTCAAAAATGCAAAGTTTCATTTGTTTTTTTTAAATATTTTTTAATTTCGCAGGGAAAAAATTTGAAAAGATTTTTTTTTGTACTACATTAAGTGGAATAATTAAAACGAAAGGCTTTTTTATGTGGAATATCAGCAAGCATCTCTATGAGATCCCCGAAATAACCGAAATAAACCGCCTGCCCATGCACGGTGCTCAAATACCTTTTGCCGCTGCAAGCGATGACAATTTTTACAATTACAGCAAATCCCCCTTTTACAAATCCCTCGACGGCGACTGGAAATTCAAACTCTATCCCTCCCCCGAAGGTCTGCCGGAAAATATTTTCCTCCCGAAATTCAAAGACAACAACTGGCAGGATATGCCCGTCCCCTCCAACTGGACTCTGCACAACCTCGAAGACCGCCCCATTTACACCAATGTCGTGATGCCTTTTGATAACAATCCGCCCGTTGTCCCCGCAGAAAACCCGACCGGTGTCTACCGTACAACTTTTACCGTTCCGGAAAACTGGAACGACCGCCGTATCATCATCCACATCGGCGCGGCGGAAAGCTATCTTGAAGTCTACTGCAACGGCAAATTCATCGGCATGGGCAAAGACTGCCGTCTGCCCTCCGAATTCGACCTTACGCCCGCCATTGATTTTGCAGGCGAAAACTCCCTTGTCTGCAAAGTCGTCCGCTGGTCGGATTCCAGCTACATCGAAGATCAGGATCAATGGTGGATGGCAGGTATCTACCGCAGTGTTTACCTCTATGCGACCGACAAAGTTTTCATTGAAGATCTTTTCTCAAACGGCGATATTGATCTTGCCTCAAATGACGGACTTTTATCTCTGCAAGTTCATCTCGGCTTCCAGTTGAGCAAAGTTTTTGTTCCGGGTGCCAGCCGCATAAGCACTCCCGGCCCTGAACAAAATTATTTCATCCACGCAGTTCTGACCGATGACAAAGGCAAAAAAATCCTTGACAAAACAACTGAAATTTCCGCTTGGTTCCGCGAAGACAATTATACCGGCAAAATCAACGGCAAAATCAAAAATGTCAAACCCTGGACCGCCGAAACTCCATATTTGTACAAACTTCACATCGAACTCCTCGACCATGAAAAAAATATCATCGAATGCCGCTCCAAAAAAGTCGGCTTCCGCCATATCGAATGCGTCGGCGCCGACCTCCTCATCAACGGCAAAAGAGTCATGTTCAGAGGCGTCAACCGCCACGAACACGACGCAATCAACGGCAAAACCCTCTCTCTCGAAGGCATGATTCAGGATATTAAACTGCTCAAACAGTACAACTTCAATGCCGTCCGCACATGCCATTATCCCAATGACCACCGCTGGTACGATCTCTGCGATGAATACGGACTGTATGTCATGGATGAAGCAAATATCGAAGCTCATGCAAATTACGGCAATATCTGCCGTGATCCGCGCTGGAAAAAAGCATTTGTCGAACGCGGTGAACGCATGGTTCTCCGCGACCGTTCTCACGCCTGCATTTTCTCATGGAGCACCTGCAATGAAACCGGCAACGGCGAAAATCACCTCGCCGAAATCAACCGTATTTACGAACTTGACAAAACCCGCATCATGCACCATGAAGGCGATGTCAAACAAACCTGGGGACAACATACCATCCCGGTTTTCAAAAGTTTCCGCAAGGAACAGAATGAAATTTTCAACCCCATGTACCCCCGTCTGGATCTCCTCAAAGAATATTCCGCAAGCAAAGATGCCGACCGCCCCGCGATCCCCTGCGAATACGCTCATGCCATGGGCAACAGTTCAGGCTCTCTCTGTGATTACTGGGATCTTTTCTGGACTCTGCCCAAACTTCAGGGCGGCTTCATCTGGGACTGGGTGGATCAGGGTATCGTGCAGTACGATGAATACGGCAAAAAGTTTTACGCTTACGGCGGCGACTTCAATGAAAAAATCCACGATGTCAATTTCAACTGCAACGGCATGATTGCTCCCGATCGTCGGGTTCACCCCGGCATGTATGAATTCCGACACCTGACCCAGCCTGTCAAAATCAAAGCTGTCAATCTTAAAAAATTCACCTTTGAACTTGCCAACCGCCGTGAATTCACCGATCTTGCCGACCTCAACGGCAGCTGGAGCTGCGAAGCCGACGGCAAAGTCATCGCCAAAGGAAAACTCAAAGATTTTGAAGCAACACAGCCGTTTACTTCAATGACTTTCACTCTCAATGAACTCAAAAAATTCGCCGATTATCCCGGAGAAATTTTTGTCAATTTCAAATTCACCCTCAAAAAAGATACCATCTGGGCGGAAAAAGGCACTCTCCTTGCCCATGACCAGTTCGCTGTCGCCAAAAATCCCCCCGCTGAAAAAGCCGCAAAGAAACACGCCGTGATCTGCAGTGATTCAGAAAAAAATATCACCGTCAAATCCGCAGACATCACTCTCGTTGTCGATCGCAAAAACGGCAGAGGTCAACTCAAAAAAGGCAGAAAAACTCTTATGAAAAACCTTTTTGAATGCAACCTTTTCCGTGCCCCCACCGACAACGACGGTATCAAATTCTGGAGTGGTCAGGCAAATAAACCGCTCGGCAAGTGGCTGAATGCCGGCTTGAACAAGCTCAAACTCGACTCAATAAATTTCAACATCGAAGAGAAAAATTCCGCATGTGTCATTAAAATTGAAAAAACTTTCACCGCCAATGCAGACCCCGACAAACTGAAATTCATTCAGACAGTCAGTTTCAGCGATGACGGCAGAATCAATTTCGACCAGGAATATTTCATCCCCGAAAATTATCCTTCCATGCCCCGTATCGGCGTTGAAGCATTCTGCGGCAGAGAATTTGAAAATTACGAATACTTCGGCAGAGGTCCTTTTGAAAACTACTCCGACCGCAACCGTGCCGCAGAAGTCGGCCTTTACCGCTCAAATATCAGAGATAATTTTGAAGATGTTTATGTCGTTCCGCAGGAAAACGGCAACCGTACCGATGTCCGTTATGTCAAACTTTTTTCAGATGATGCAGCTTTGAAAATCAGCACTGATAAAACTTTTGAATTCGGTATTTCATATTTCTCCGCCGCCGACCTTTTCAAAGCCAAACATCCGAATGAACTCACAGAAAAGCCTTATGCCATCCTCACTCTCGACCTCGCACAGAGAGGACTCGGCACCGGTTCATGCGGACCGCAGACCTGCGAACAGTATGAACTCAATGAAAAGTATTACCGCTTCAACTTCACCGTCGAAGTAATTTGAGATCATGGCAATTCAGGGAACGATGAATATACTCCCCGTAACCTTGCGGGGAGAAATTTTACGGATAATATTTGAAACCGCCGAAGGTTCATATACCGTTCTGCGTCTGCTTGCCGACGACAAACATGAATACACCGTTGTCGGTCCTATAATCAATCCGACCGAAGGTCAGAATATCGAAGTTACCGGCAACTGGGAGAAATCAGATTACGGCATTCAACTGCGTGCCGTTTCATACCGTTACACTCTGCCGTCGACAAAAGACGGAGTCATGCGTTTTCTCTCATCAGGAGCAGTCCCCGGCATCGGCAAAACCCTTGCCAAAAGCATTGTCGATACTTTCGGTGAGAGGACGATTTCCGTCCTTGACAACAGCATCGATGAACTGCTCTCCGTTCCCAAAATCGGCAGAAAAAAACTTAAAGCCATCGACAAGGCGTGGAAAGAATCCGCCGCAAAAAGAGAGATTTTCATATTTCTCCAAAGCCTCGGCATCACTCCCGCATACTGTATCAG
The DNA here is from genome assembly GCA_045635285.1 of Victivallaceae bacterium. GTDB lineage: Bacteria > Verrucomicrobiota > Lentisphaeria > Victivallales > Victivallaceae > RGIG5270. The sequence goes on along the minus strand of JAZRBX010000055.1, from coordinate 2,910 downwards.
GATTTTCAAACGCTACGGCGACAAAGCCGCAGAAGCCGTCAAAAGCAACCCTTACCGCCTCGCCGAAGATGTGGACGGTATCGGGTTCCTCAAAGCGGATGAAATCGCCAAAAGCATGGGTATTCCCGAAGATTCAAAAGAACGCATCTGCGCCGCCGCAGTCTATACTGTAAATCAAAGCATTTCCGAAGGTCATACCGCTCTGCCGATGCCGCTCCTGCTTGACCGCATGAGTGCTTTGGTAAATCAGCCGCTTGCGAAATTGCAGGAGGGACTTTTTCATGCCGTCGCCCGCAAAATCCTCGTTGAGCGTGATAATTATATCTACACTCCGATCCTTGCCCATGCTGAAATTGAAATTCCGAAACACGTCAAACGCCTCGCAAATGCCGATTATTTTGCAGGCATGAAACTTGTCAAATGCGATCCGCCCAAAAATGTCAAACTGTGCGATGAACAGCTCCTCGCTCTCGACAGAGTCAAAAGCAATCCGCTGAATATCATTACCGGTGGTCCCGGTGTCGGTAAAACAACAGTTTTGAGCACACTTGTTCAGCGGGCTAAAAAATCCAATTTGCGTATAGCCCTTGCCGCCCCCACCGGCAGAGCCGCCAAGCGTCTGTCCGAAGCCACGGGCGAAACGGCAAAAACCCTTCACCGTCTGCTGCAATTTGACGGCGGCTCAAAAAAATTCATTTATGATGAAAACAATCAGCTTCCGTTTGACCTCATCATCGTCGATGAAATTTCCATGCTTGATCTGCTTCTTGCATGGTCCTTGCTGAAAGCCGTCAAAACCGGTTCAAGTCTGCTGCTGGTCGGCGATGCAGATCAGCTTCCATCCGTCGGAGCGGGAACGGTGCTGACTGATTTTCTGAACTGCAAATATTTTGAAAGCACCCATCTGGTCAAAATTTTCCGTCAGGGTGCAGGCAGCGAAATCATCGAAAACGCCCACAAAGTCAACCGCGGCATGAAACTTCTCCCCACCACCCCGGGACAAAATAAAGAGAGCGATTTCTACTGGGTCACCCAGGAAGAACCGGAGATGATCTACGAACTTCTGAAAAAACTCCTGCTCGACCGCATACCACGCAAATTTCATTACCACCCCGTCGATGATGTACAGATTCTGACTCCGATGAATAAAGGCAGCTGCGGCAGTCAGCTCCTGAATGAAATGCTCCAGAAAATTCTCAATCCCAACAGCAAAAGTTTCTTCCGTTACGGGGAAAAACTTTTCAAACTTGATGACAAAGTAATGCAATGCTCAAACAATTATGACAAAAATGTCTTCAACGGCGACATGGGAAAAATCTGTGCGATAAACAATGAGAAAAAAATCTTCATGATCCGTTTCGATGACGGCAATATCGTCGAATACAGCTTCGAAGAAGCCGATCAGATCATGCTCGCTTACGCCATTACCGTACACAAATCACAGGGCAGCGAATTCAAAGTCGTCATCATGCTCATGCTCGGTCAGCATTATGTCATGCAGCAGAGGAATCTCCTCTATACCGGCATGACCCGTGCAAAAAAGCTCCTCGTTTTGATCGGCAGTGAAAAATCCGTCAATCACGCCATTTTTTCCAACAAACAGCAAGTCCGTTACTCCCTGCTGCATCGGCATTTAAAAAATTGATTCCATTCTTCAAAAATAAAAAAATTTTGTGTTATACTATTGCATTTTCAAATTTTTGATATATAATATATCTGAACTTCCTATAATATTTATTATCGGAAGTTGAGAAAAGATAATGAGTTCAGGGAATTTAAGGAATTTAAAGAGGCTTGTTTTGAGCTTGAAATACTAAATACTCTAAACTCCTGAACTTCATGGAAATGAATAAGAACTCAACCCTTAACCCAAGGAGAAAAAAATATGAAAAACACCCTCAAAAAACAACCGATAATAAATATTATCGGAAGCAAATTCACTCTCATTGAATTGCTTGTCGTAATTGCCATCATCGCAATTCTCGCCGGTATGCTGCTCCCCGCTCTCGGAAAAGCCCGTGAACGCGCAAAATCTGCTCAGTGTCTCAGCAATCTCAAACAGACCACCACCGCATTGCTCCTTTACAGCACTGATAATTCAGATCTTCTCATTCTGACCGGTCCTTCAAAATATTTCAATGAATACGGTGCAACCCTCTCCGGCTGGCCTGTCCTGCTGATTGAAAACGGTTACTTGAAACATCTTGATCGTGCCGCATACTGTCCGACAATGCCGCAGGATACCGGCAATATGTATCACGCTTACGGAACTCATGTCGGTGATGTCGGTTTTACCCCCTATCGCCACCCCTATGCCCAGCGTATCATGACTTTTGCCAATACTCCGACATCTATTGTTTATGAAGTTAAAAATGATGCTTCTCAACAATACCTTGTCTCCACAAAAATCCAGAATCCCTCTGCATGCTACTATGTCTGCGACTCCGGCAGAATCAATGACCCCAGAGGCTCTACATTCATCTACTTCGGCTGGAATCACAAAGCCATGAAATTGCGCCACGGCGGAATAAACAGCAAACTGAATTTGAGCTTCACCGACGGACACTGTGCATCACTTTCTCCGCAAGAAGTTGTAGACATGACCAGACCGTCCATCAACCCCGACTTCTCAAAAGCAGAGCACTATGTATCTTACGATAATGCAGAACTCAAGTCTTATCATGTAAACTGATTATTTATAATCAAAAAAAATTGGGCTGCTGCGAAACATAAGTTTTGCAGCAGTTTTTTTTGCCGGAATGAAAAAAATGCAGACAGAATCAATTATCTGCTTCCGCAAATTTTTCCAACATTCGCCAGTCAAACGGTGCGATACCATGTCCTTCACTGCGGCGGTAATATCCCAGATGAGTACCGATGGCACTTGTTTCAAAATCTGACGGATAATCA
>JAZRBX010000054.1:0-7536 GCA_045635285.1 Victivallaceae bacterium | reverse complement strand
CGGCTACGATATGCCAAGTTTTATGCAGGAGAAATTTTTTCCTGCCGGAGCTTATAATTTTGAAATCAAAGGCGGAAGTATGATGTTTGCAAATTCTGCCGAATGGAGCTGTAATGTTTCAGAAAAAGATTTTGAAAAATTCCGCAAAAAACACGGATATAACTTTGTTTTGAACCGCACAGATATCAACGAAGACAAGGAGGTCGGTCCGCTGAGTTATTCAGATGATGATTGGCAGAAACCGTTTTATTTCTACAATAACCGCCACGCAAACGGCGGTGGTTTAACAATGCGTTATTCTGTTCCGGAAAAGAAATTATATGGGCGTTACAGCAATCGCTGATTATTTTGTCTTCTGCATTTGTAAACGCCTGCGGGAGATGGTATGTTAACAATAAATATGAACGTTGTAAAGGATTGACAATGAATTTTACTGTTTACATATTTCTGGCTTTTTTCTTTGTGATATTTCCATTATCGGCATGCTTGCTGTTTGATAAGTTCCGGGAGCATTTCCGGGGCGGCAGGATATTACTTGCGATATTGCTGTATTCGCTATTATCTTGGAGTGTAACCAATGGAGTTATTTATTTCCGGTATTTACTTGATCCAATGAGCTTGCAAGGGCCGGAAGGGGTATTCGCTTTATTTTTTGGATGGCTTTATTTATGGATAACATCAATCCCTGTTTTTCTTATACATTTAATAATTCGGGTAATTGCCGGTGTTACTAATAAGAAAAAATAACCGCCGCGACACGCCCCTTAAAACGCAAAAAAATTTTTAATGATTGTATTTGATATGGTTTCGGTGTATATTTATATGAAAGGATTTTTATTGGCACAAAGAACAAAGCATTTTCAAAATATATAAAAAACTATCCTGTCGGCTATGCACTGTTGGCAGCTCTTATTTTCGGCTGGAATGCACCATTATCCAAGTTGTTGTTGGATGATGTGCCTCCATTATTTATGGCGGCATTTCTTTATTTTGGGGCGGGTGTCGGTATGATGATCCTGCGTTTGTTGCTGCCTTGAATTTTTTTATTGTTGTGCTATATTTGCTTGATGTTGAAATTTAGATTGATTTTTTACAGTGATTGTGGATTTTTATCATGGACAATATTGAAATTCTTAAAACACCCGATGAAGTGAATGCAAGAATTCGGGAACTCGGCGCTGAAATTACACGGTGTTATACTGACGCTCCTTTGACTATGATCGTAGTTATGAACGGCGGTTTGTTTTTCGGTGCGAAATTGGCAGAATCAATAGAAATTGATGATTTTTATATTGATTCCATTGCCGCCGGAAGTTACACGCATGATATTTGTTCCGGCAAGGTTCAATTGCGTTCATCTTTGAAACTTGCTCCCGAAGGACGCAATATTCTGATAGTTGATGAAGTTCTTGATTCCGGAAGAACTATTAAAGAAATTCAGAAAAAATTTTTGGAAATGGGTGCTTTGAGCGTTAAAACAGCCGTGCTTGTTGAAAAGGAACTTGATCGTCCTGATGGTGTGGAACATGCAGATTGGGCAGGTTTTTTTATGGATGACCGTTATCTTGTCGGCTGCGGCATGGACTCGGAAGAAAAGTATCGCAATTATCCCGGGATCGCAGTTTTGGTTTGAAAAATATTTTTTGTTTTCCGGTCAATAAAAAGCATAAATAATATGAACAAAAATGTGAAAGAAAAAAAGTTTTATTGTTTGACAAAATTGTATTTTAGGTTATATTATAACAACAGTTACTATTAAATTTTTTTAAGGAGGTTTTAATATGAAGAAAGTATTTTTTATTTCCATGTTTCTTGTTTTGGCTGTGAGTGCTATGGCTGCTTATCAGTATGAATCAAAAGGTAATCAGGGATGGCTGACTTTTGATTCGGAAACAACAGTGGCATTTGACTTGACCCGCAGCGGCAAAGATAAAGACCATGAAAACTTTATTGACCGTGGTGAAGGTATTGCTGATTACGGCTGGTACAATCTTGAAACAGGCGAAAGCGGCTCATTTGCTAACGGTCTTGCTGCAACTTTTAACGAAAATGACAGTATCGGTTTTTATGTAACTGATAATACCGGAAAAACATATATGTCAACCAAACCCGGTAAAAACAGTCCTTTTGAAGATGATACTTGGGGAAAAGCAAAAATCGAAGACGGAAATTTGTATCTCGGCGGCGGCAATATGGGATCAAACGGAACACATGAATTTTACGTCTTCAAAGTAAATCATGCTAATGCTTCCGGCAAGACACCTTCCGGTCAGCCGCTTCCCGGAATTATCGCAACTCTGGTTGTCGGCAGCGGAGCTTTGGTTTACCTCAAAAAACGCAAAAAACTCTACGCTGAAAAATAATTTCTGACGGGCAGGTGCTGCAGTTTGCGGTAACATAAAAATGAAGAAATCCCGTCTCATTCTGATTATTCTGTCTGTGCTGATACTGCTTGGCTGTATCAGCATGACTGTTTTTTTGCTTTTTTCAAATTATCGCAATATCCGTTTGTTCAAGCAGGCGGAAAATAATTTTTTGCAGGGCGATGAAGAATCACTCGACCTTGCAGAAGTTCAACTGCTGCAACTTATTCGCAATGACGGAGATAATGAAGCGGCTTTTGTCATGCTCGGCGAAATCGCCCGCAGAAAAAAGATTTATCCTGAGCAGGTTTATTATTGCTACATGGCTTACAGACTCAATCCTTTGAGTGAAGAAAATAAAGAAAAATACATTGAAAGTTTGTGTTTTGCCCGCTACTTCGACCGATTGGAAAATTTTTTGGCACAGGAAAATTCTTTGAACAGCAGACGGCATCAGCTGCTGCTTTATGCCGCAGGACGCAACGGCAATATCAATAAATACAATCGTCAGTTCAAACGCAGAGATGATGATAACAGGGTTGGCGAACTTGCTTTGCTGCTTTTTGATCATAAACATCTTGAAGATAAGCAGAGAATTGCGGCTCTTGAAAAATTCAGCAATGCTGATGAATTTCTGAAACAGGAAATATTAACGGCTCAAACTGAACTTTTCATTGCTGTTCAGGATATTGACCGTGCGGAAAAATGTCTGGTTCAGGCGTATGAACTTAATCAATATGCTTTCGGACCGGCATTGGGACGCTTTTATGCACGGTACCGCAATCTTGGTAAAGCGGTTGAAGTTTTTGAAAAACATCTGTCCGTTTATCACGATCAGGCGGTTGCCATACAGGCGGCAGAGCTTTACTGTCTGCTGAATCAAAAGGACAAAATTGCCAAACTTCGTACGGATTATCAATCAGATTCAGGTAATCGTGCCATGCTGTGCAGTTATTATTTTGATGCGTTGATCGCTTTGGTCGATAAAGATATGACAAGCTTGAAAGATTTGACCATTCCTTTGTATCAGAATATAAACAGTCCGCTTGCGGCATTTATGTTTTTCTGCACTGATATTCAGGGAGGTGATCTCTCTGCAATACAGGAAAGTTATAATGCATTACTTGTTCATCCGCGTTATTTGAATTTGCAGGAACAAGCCGATAATATTCTGTCAGATTATTTGCAAAAGGCAATCTTTGGTAAAATCACAGATCAGGACAAATTTATTCAGCTTGCAACCGCACTTTACCGCCGGAAACCTGAATCTTTTACGGCAAAAATTATTCTGCTTGCCCAGAAAAGAAGCAACTCGATAAATATTGTCCTGCTGCAGGACGCATTGTCCCGCTTCGGTAATGATCCGGGCGTACTGAAAATTGCCATTGAGTATTATCTCAAATATGAACTTGCGGAAGCAGAAAAACTTATCGCACGATACAAAAAGAATTTTGCCCAAAAGGCAACAGAAATGCTGCGTTATGAGATTATTTTGAATTGGCAGAAAAAAGATTACGAAAAGGTTTCCGAACTTTTCCGCAAAAACTTTTCACCTGCGATACTGCCTGAATACTGGACTTTTGTAAGTGCAACAATGCGTGAGAAGGATCTGGTATTTATGAGCGGAGAAAAAATTTATGGTCCTTTCTGCAAATCTTTGCTGATGCTCAAAAGAAATGAAATCAAAAAAGCATGCGACATTCTGGAAAATGCCGATGCCGCAGATAATCAGGATTTGCTGTTCTTCGCCGCAAAAACTTTGGCTGAAAACAACAGGATTTCGGCGGCACTTGAAAAATATGCACTCTTTCCGCAGGATTCTCCTTACAAAATTGCAGTTCTGTTGAATATGGCTGAACTTTATGCCGCAGACGGCGACAACGAGCAGGCATTGGTTATGGCAAAGCGTGCTTATGAACTTTCTCCGCAAATACCTGAAACCCAACTTTGTTATGCTGACAAACTTTTCCTAAACGGTAAGTTGAGAGTTATTCCCGATGTCGTAAATTTGTCTTCTTCGCAGAAATTGCGCCGCAAAATGGTTCCGCTGTGGGTCGCCGGGATGCAGCAGAGAATCAAGGATTGCAATATGGATACGCAGGAGGAAAAAATACGGGAGTTGTGCCGTCAGCTTCTGGTAATTGCTCCTGATAATACAGTCGCCCTTGAATATTTGAAAAAATTAAACAAGATGCCGCAATGAACATGAAATTATATTATGACAGACTTTTAAAACATCCCCTGGGGGCGTTATACGGAACGCTTCTGGGGATTGTTGCTTTTTTCGCAGCGGTTCCGATGTTCACTTCCAAGATGTATGAAGCGGCATTTGTCGATTTGGCAATGGCGGGATTACTGATTTATTTCATGCTGAAAAATTTTATCTCTGTCTGTCGCAGACAATCTGCTGTAACGGAAAAATGTGTTGCATGGATATTGTTGATTTTTGTCAATATTCTTGCATTGATACCGACGCATGAATTTCCGGGAAGTTTGAGTACGTCTTTTGCTTTTTCTCTTTTGCTCTGCGCATGTGTGCTTTATTTCAGTGGGTGGAGTATGGCTTTGAACAGTATAGCGCCGGCATTGTGGTGTTGTGTGTTTATGCCTTATCATGAAGAATTTATGCTGCTTTTTAGTTATCCTCTGCGTTTGAGTGCCGCAGCTTTGAGTTCATGGATTTTGAATTTGTGCGGTATTGAGATCGTATGTTCCGGAACTTCGCTGTCATTGCCGGATTTGAATATTGCCATAACTGATGCATGCAGCGGCATCAATCAGCTGGATGCTTTCATTTTGATCGCCTTTGCCGCAGTTCAGATAATGCACAAAAAGACGGTATGGAAAATTCTGCATTTTGCGTTTATTATTCCGTCGGTCATTATCGGCAACAGTTTGCGTATTGTTTTGACGGTGCTGCTGTACCGGTCATGCGGAGAAGTGGTTTTGCAGAATACATGGCATATATCACTTGGTTATGTGCAGATAGTTCTTGCAATGTTGATATTCATTGCCGTCGGCAAGATTTTTTCCGATGGCGGCAGAAAGACAACGGAGGGAAAAAAATGATAAAACTTATCGTAATTTTGTTGTCCGTTCTGCCGTTGTGTCTGCAAGGTCCTTATCTTTATCAGGCGTGGAGCAGTTCAAGACTTGACCATTATGACTGGATATTTTATCTGACTGGGGTGGTCTCTGTTTTTTATGCTGTACGCAAGGAAAAGTTCGGCAAGTGTGATTTTTTTGCATTATTTCTGCTGATTCCCATGCTTTTGCTGACATTCGGCGGCTCATATCATCATATAAATGCGCTCTCTGCGGCATCGGGTGTCGGGGTGATTTTTGCGGCAGTATGGCTGTTGGGGGCGTGGCGATTAGCATATTGTGTATTGCCGTCGGTGTTTATCATGCTTTTAGGCACGCCGAGTTCAAGTTATCAGCTTTCTCTGCTGCTGATGTGTCCGGTATGGGCGGCATGGCTGGTGAAATTCATTCTGGCGTTGTGCTGTCTGATTTGGATATGGTGCAGCAAATATTACGGTTATTTTATCAAATGCGGAACGCTTTGGTTTGTTTCGGCGGTTCTTGCGAGCGGTTTTCTCCTGCTTCATACTAAAGAGTTGTATTTTGAGGGAAAAAGTTTCACCCCTGAATTTGCTGCGCGCTGCGGAGATTTCTGGGGCAGGAGCATACAGATAGATGCGAATACCAAACGATTTTTTGCGACAAGTACGGCAAAACAGTACCGTTATACGAGAAACAATATTGATATATCCGTCCTTGCGGTGCAGTGCGGCAGTAATATTCACGAAATACATCCGGCAAGTCATTGTCTGCGGACAAGTTTGTGGACGGTCCATTCTGAAAAAATATTGTATTTGCAGGATAATTTTGCAGTAACGGAAATCGATGCGGAAAAGGGAATGACCCGCATACTTGTCTGGGTTTGGTACAGCAGTGATAAAATTTCAACTCCGAATTTTCTCGGATTCCGCAGACATTTCAGGTCAAACGGCAAGCATTTCACATATCAGATTTCCGTACCGGTGTACGGTGATGTTCAAGCCGGCCGCAGTGTATTGCAGGAATTTTTTCAACAGCTTCAAAAGGAGGCGGCAAAATGACAAAATATGAGAAAATAATCGCTTTGCGTCAGGAGTTGAAACAGCCGTCGATTTTCCGTCATCACAATATTTCATTGCGGATGGTCATGTGGCATTTGACCATCAGAAGTTCGACATTTTTCAAACGATTGATGGATATAGTGCTGACGCTTATCGCATTTGTGCTTGCTTCGCCGATTTTTCTGGTTACAGCATTGCTGGTCAAAATCACCAGTCCCGGCCCGATAATTTTCAGTCAGGTGCGGGTCGGAAGATTCGGCAGACATTTCAAATTTTACAAATTCCGCAGTATGTATATTGATGCGGAGGCACGCAAAGCCGAACTTATGAAACTTAATGAATCAGGCGACGGAGTGATTTTCAAAATGAAACGCGACCCCCGTATCACCCCCGTCGGCCGTTTTATCCGTAAATTCAGCATTGACGAACTGCCGCAGCTTTTTAATGTACTGCTGGGGGATATGAGTCTGGTCGGGCCCCGGCCGCCGCTGCCGCAGGAGGTGAAGAGTTATTCCATCGAGGAACGTAAACGGCTTAATATCACGCCCGGCATTACCTGCATCTGGCAGGTTTCCGGCCGCAGTGAACTGCCGTTCCATAAACAAATGGCTCTGGACAAGGAATATATTGCCAGCCGCAGTACGTGGAAGGATTTTGTCATTCTGCTGAAAACGGTTCCTGCCATTCTTACCGGAAAGGGGGCCTGGTGATGAAACATGTGATCGTCAATCCATACTCGCAGGAACACGAGTGGTGCAAGGATTATTTTCCGGACCGCAGTCTGGGGATGATGCCGGTGGCCGGCCGGTGTGCGGCGGAATATTTTATTGATCTTGCCCTGCGGTGTGATGCGGAGAAACTGCTTCTGCTGGGCCCCACCTACAACGAGCATCTGGCGGAACATCTCTATGAATATCAGCACGGTGCGTTATCTCTGGACTACCGCAAGGGAGGCGGTCACGGGAGTGTCCGGCAGCTGCTGGAAAAATATGTTGAAGTTTGTGCCGATGACTGCCTGATCCTGCACGGGATGCTGATGCCCAAGATCC
>JAZRBX010000053.1:0-3866 GCA_045635285.1 Victivallaceae bacterium | reverse complement strand
TTGCACCGTGCTTGAAGTTGCCGAAGTTTGCAGTATTGACATGGTCGTTGCTGTAACCGCCGTAGTAGTAGAAATTCGGAGCAGGAGCAGTTTCTGTACCGTGAGCTGAGTCAGTCATAATATCCAGTGAAGACGGATCGGTTTGACGGGACATTTTCTTCATTTCTGCAACTCTGCTGCCGAGATACAATGACCAGGTGTAGGGGAAATCCTGCGGATCTTTCGTGACTTTTGAGTAAACAGGGCAGACCATGGCTTTGATATAGGAATCTCCGGTGGCGTCGCCGCGGCCGGCTTTTACATATTTATCATCAATAGTGATGTTATTGTTGAGTTGCATGGCGACAAAGTTGTACCAGCGGATCGCACCGTAGTAGCCGGAAGGAAGGGTATAATCTGTTTTGATTTCGGAGGGGATAATGTAGTCATCATTATCAGCTGAGTAAATTACAGAGGCGGTTCCGATAGTTTTCTGATTGCTGACACAAGTTGCGGCTCTGGCTCTGTCACGGGCTTTGCCGAGGGCAGGGAGCAGCATGCCGGCGAGGATTGCGATGATGGCGATAACAACCAGCAGTTCGATGAGAGTGAAAGACTTGCAAGCGATTGCAACGGATTTTTGGGTACTGTTTTTCATAAAAAACTCCTTTGTGTTTGGCATTTTTTCGATGCCTGTTTTTGGGTTGTAGGGTTGATTTTTGTTTCTTAAAATTTTGCTATGAAACATGTTACATCAAAAACTGATGATTTTGGGAAACATGTTTCCTTGTCTTTGGAATTTACTATATCACATCAAAAAATAAAAGTCAATAGAAAAAATAAAAAAAATTAAAAAAATAATCGTTTGACCGTAAAAACTGTTTCCGTAATATTGGGAGTTTTTTTGAATTTCGGGTATGGATTATAAGACTATTTTATAATGGCGATGGTGTTGCCTTTTTTGACTTTTATTGGAAGAATGAGTTTATTTTTGCTGACGCTGCTGCTGTTTTTGATCAAACGGAGCAGGAGTTTTGCCGCGTCCTGTCCTACTTCACCGGATGGACGGATGTAGGAGTCCAACTGAATATTGCCGGGAAAGAAGATGCCGTCAGCACCGGTAACCGACAAGTCTTCGGGAATGCGTTTGCCGGCCTGCATGAAAGTATCAATGAAAGCCCATGCCGCCATGTCATCTGATGCAATAACACAACTTATTTCACCCTGATTTTCCAAAAGCTGCCGTGCCGCAGGAAGTGCTTCTGTATATCCTATGCCTTCTTTAAAAGTTATTGCCGGGTTGATATTGTGAACTTTCAATTCATCCAGAACTCCTGCGACACGCTGTCTGCCGAATTCACTGTGGGTACTCGGAGGAAGCACTGCAATATTGCGGTGTCCCGCCTGAATAAGAGCACGGGTCATCTCTCTCATGCCCTGATAGTCATCTGCATTTACGCTGGCAATATCTGAATTTAAAAGTTGTCCCGAAACCTGCACCATCGGCAATCCCTCGTCATGGAGTTCTCTGATATAATCATCCCCGTCATGCGGCCCCCAGACCAAAGCACCGTCAAGAAGTTTGCTTCTGACCATGCCCAGATGGCGTTTTTCTTTGAGAAGTTCCGGGGTAACTTCAACGAGCAGAAGTTCAAATCCTTTTGCCGCCAATTCACGGTGAGCGCCCATGAGTGCGGAGCTGAAATTCAAATCGGTATTGGCTGATGCCGGGTCCTGTTCAATAAGTTTGTGCGAATGAAAGAAAAAAGCGATAGTATGCGAGCGGCCCTGAAAAGCACGCTGATTGTGAACATTCGGTACATAGTGGAGTTTTTCGCAAATCTCTTTGATTTCCTGACGCTTTTTGTCAGAGATTTTTGGTGATGGCGGCTGCTGTAAAGCTCTGGAAACAGTTGCAATGGAACAGTTTGCCGCTTCGGCAATATCACGGATGTTCACCGCTCTTTTTATCTGATTTTTTTCCATAAGTACTGTTTCCTTTTGATACGGATTGTTAAAATTACAATAATATACTTTGGTAAGGCAAAAAGTCAAGTTTATTTTTTAATAAATCTCCCTCATTACCTTGTCGCGGCACAGCTTCAGTGTACCGGAAAAAATAAGCAATGCGGAGCAGACTGTTTAGAAAAGATAAGCAGAACGATTTATCAAAGGTGTCTTGCAAATATTTTTGCGGTGTTGTATATTGAAGCAGCTCCTCCGGTCGAACATATTTAAAAAAGGAGGTGAAAAGACAGAAAAATTTTTGTTAACTCCTCTTGGCGTTGAAAAAATTACAATGAAAGGAAAAACAAAAATGAGATCTTTTACAACATTCACGATTCAGTATGCACACAGATTTTACAATTTCAAAGGCGAAGCTCAATATCTTCACGGGCATACAGGAATTCTGACTATTGAGGTCGAAGACACAATCAATCTCGGCGTAAATATGGTATTCCCCTGCAACGAAATCAAAAAAACTGCATGGGATGTGATAAAAAATTTTGACCACGCTCTGATTCTGCGTGAAGATGACCCGATCCTGCCGGCAATTCTCGATGTTTATGAAAAACAGGGCATCCGCAACGGCGCACCGACTAATACCATGGTCGGCGAGGCTTTTAAAACTGAGCTTGCAAGCACTTATCCTGAATGTCGTCTGGTCGTTACCAAAGAAACTATGACGGTTGAGGGAATGATCAAAATAGTTTACCATTTGCTCAAAGAAAAAATGAATATCGCCAAACTTATTTTCGTAAGCGGTGATAATTCTGCATGTCAGGAATATACACCGATCGGTTCGCACGACCGCTGTCCGCTCTGCGGTATCGAAATCGGCAAAAACGGTGTCTGCCCCAAATGCGGTTACCGGAAAAAATAAAATAAACAACTGAATTTTTACGGCGGAGGAGATTTTTTCTCCGCCGTTATTTTTTTGTTATTCGGCAATGTTTTATAATTTTACTAAAAAAGTTCTTTGATGATTTGAAAATATGTCATTGTGGTGTTAAATTAATGTGAATATAATGAAAGGTAATATTATGACTCTTGAAGAACTTAAAAATGTAGAATCTGATGTTGCAAAAAGACTTGATCATTTGCATGAATTTCTCAATATCGACGAACACAAAGAGGTCATCGCTTCGCTTGAAGAAAAAATGACCAAACCCGATTTCTGGGACAACAAGGAATCCGCACAGGACACTGTCGGCAAACTTTCAGCAGAGAAAGCAATTACAGAACCTTTTGCCGCATTGCTTAACGAAGCGGAAGATTTTGCAGTTCATATTGAATTTGCCGCAGATGATCCGGATTATCTCGGGGAGGCGGAAATCGCCGCCAAACGCATTATGAAACATCTTGACGATCTCGAACTTTTGAGTTTTTTGAGCGGCGCTCTGGACAAAAACGGAGCTTATGTTTCAATCCATGCCGGTGCCGGAGGTACAGAATCTTGCGACTGGGCATCGATCCTTATGCGTATGTACCGCAGATATTTTGAAATTCAGGGCTGGAAAGATGAGATCATGGATATTCAGATGGGTGAAGAAGCCGGTGTGAAAAGCGTTACTCTGCTCGTTCAGGGAAATTTCGCTTACGGTTACATGAAATGCGAGAGAGGCGTTCACCGTCTGGTCAGAATTTCTCCTTTTGACAGCAATGCCAGACGCCACACATCTTTTTGCTCGGTTGAAGTTTATCCCGAAGTCGATGACGATATTGATATTGAAATCGATGAAAAAGATTTGCGTATCGATACTTACCGTTCAAGCGGCAAAGGCGGGCAGGGCGTTAATACCACCGACTCCGCAGTTCGCTTGACTCACTTGCCGACCGGTTTGGTCGCCGCATGTCAGAGTGAACGCACACAGCACAAAAACAAG
>JAZRBX010000052.1:0-4524 GCA_045635285.1 Victivallaceae bacterium | reverse complement strand
CTCACAAGTATTCCGCTTATCTGATAAAGCAGTTGGCGAAATACAATATGAGAATGTATCCCGTCCCGATGAAAGAGGGCAGGGAGAAAGAGATTTTTGAGGTGGTAAAACGGTCGATAGATTGCGGGCTGCCGCTGCAATGGCTGGTCGATCTGCTGAAAGCACCTGATTATGATGTCAGCAAAAAACATAAGCGTTACATTATCAAAAACGGCGGAAACGGCGGTCATGCCAGAGTTTTCAACGGTTACAAAATTGATCGCAAAAAAAATGAGATCGAGCATTTTGTTTTTACAGATTCCTGGGGAATGCAGCACAAAAAGAAAGAGATAAAAGTTGAAGATGTGCCGTTTATGACTTACGGCTTTTATATCATTGCTCCGGCAAATCTTTCGCCGAAAGTTATAGATTATATTTACGAGCCTCTGAAAAAATAAGGTTTAATCAGTTTCATTTCAATTGAAGGATGATGACCGGAGTTTTTTCTTTATAATTTTTTTATTGTCGACAATTATGCAAATATAATGATGTTTTTATGCAAAAAATAGCAATAATAAGAAAAATTGTCGATAATTTTTTATTTTTGCTATTGACATTTATTTTTTTTGAATTATAGTATTATAAAATTGACGACAATTTTTTACAGGAGTTTTTATTTATGAATGAAAAACAGCCGACAAGCGCAGTGGCATTGAATTATTTTATCAGCAAAATCAGAAACGGAGAACTAAAACCGGGACAGCCTCTCCGTGAATCGGCTATTGCCGTGGAGTTGGGAGTCAGCCGCAGTGCAGTTCGCGAAGCATTGAATATTATTGTCGGATGGGATATTTTTGAATACACACCTTTTTGCGGTTATCATCTGCGTAATTTTTCGCTTGAAGATTTACTGGAATGGTGTGAAATGCGTGAAGCTATCGAACCTATTGCTGTCCGCCGTCTTTCCCGTACCCGTCCGCCGGAGGTCATCGCTGAACTGCATAAATGCGTCGATGAATTTGACGCTGAACTTAATGGTGAGTGCCGTCAGGACGTTCTGGCGACACTGGATTTCAAATTTCATAATACTATCGTGGAAAATTGCGGCAGCAGATCTTTTAATCACATGCATTATACCGGAAATTGTATGGCTTTTTATTTTGCTGTTTCAATGTCATCAGGAAAGATTGTTTTTGACGGACACGTTCCGCTGGACGGGGGTAAAATTTTTGATATTTACAAAGACGGTTCAAATAAGTCCAACCGTTTTGCCGCATATAAACACCGTGAAATCCTTGATTATATGGAGCAGGGGAAGGAGCATGAAGCAGAGGAAAGCTGCCGTGCCCACAATCGTGAACCGAGATGGTGTATTGAAAATATTTTGAAGAATATGAATCAGCAAAATAAGAAATAAAATTGTTTTACAACAACCCTGAAAATGAAAGGATCAGAAATGAAAAAAAATCAAAAAAATGTGTATCTCTTTACTCTTATTGAGCTGCTTGTCGTGATTGCAATTATCGCAATTCTTGCAGGTATGCTTCTGCCTGCTCTCGGCAAAGCCAGAGCCAGAGCACGAGATACAAATTGCAAAAATAATATGCGTCAGGTAATGCTCGCCCACCGTATGTATGCCGATGATATGGGAGATGTCTTTTATGCTTTCAGTTCAGATCTTGAAAAAAGTCCGTATGAAAGTTATTCTGATATTCTCTATGACCTCGGCTATATTGAAGATTTCAAATTTCTCCGCTGTCCGGGATTGCCTCTCAATTCTCATTGGGCGGCAGATGCCAATGGAGCAAGACCTATTGTTTACGGCATGAATCAGTACAGCCGCGGCAGAGGTAATATCAATGTCGTTCCGCTCAAGAAATTGAAAGACCCCTCAAACTTCCTCGTCATCGCCGACACTGCTTACGGTGCTGGAAAAACCGGAAACTGGGGCAAACAGCAGAGTAAATCATGGACTTACAGTCCTGCCAATACCGATATGGGTATGCATCTTCGCCACGGTAATAAAGCTAACGGCGGCTTCGGTGACGGGCATATTGAAGCAATGGACAAGGGCAGACTCAAAATTATCGCCGAAATGGATGATATGAATGCTTATAATATTGCATATAAACTTGTAAAAGTTTTCCTTGAAAATTGGGATGTTATTACTCTTTGATTGTTTTGTTCAAAGTATTAAATAAAAACATTGCACAAAATGTGCAATGTTTTTTTATCATTTTCCTGAAAAAAAATCTTTTTCTACTGGAATAATCGAAAATTATGTGCTATATTTTTTTGTGAAAAGATGCTTATTTTTATAAAGTATTAATAATCAACCATTAAGAGGATTTGTTGTTATGAAAAAACTTGTAAAAAGCTGTGTTGCAGGTGTTTTGCTCTCAACTGTCTGCGGGGTTTTGGCAGATGAAGCTGCTGATGTCAGAAAAAATCTTGAGCGTATGCCCCGTCCGTGGAAAGCTGCAAATTACAGTCCTGCCCCCGAAGCAGAAACTTATGCAAATCGTGCCAATACATCCCGCATTTCCAAACTTGACTGGGTTGTTTTTGAAAGTGCGCTCAGATTTTACGATCAGAAATATCCTTACGCCAAATTGAGTGTTGCGGGGAAAACTCTCGAAGGTGATCCTATTTATTATATGTCTGTTACGGATCCAGAAGTACCTGCTGAAAAAAAATTCCGTATTCTGGCAGTTGCCAATCACGGCGGCGGCGAGAGATCTGCCCTGCACAGTGCTATGGCTATTCTTGAATATATCGTCTCCCCGGAAGCCGCTGAATTTCGCAAAAAATATGAGATCATAATGATTCCCAGCGGTAATATTTTCGGTTTCTTCCGTTCTGAAACTCCGAATAACAGCAAGGGGGTCGATCCTTACTCCGCCGGCAGAGGCAATCAATGGGATATTCCGAAACTTGTTCCCAAGAAGCCGGAAAATACTCCTGAACTTGTTTCTTTCTGCAAACTTCTTGATGAATTTCATCCTGAATTGCTGATCGACTTTCACGGAGTAGGGCGTTTCGTGCCAGGTGAGATCATGACTCAATACATCGGACCTGCCGGAAGCAATCACGTCATCAGACCCTGGGCAAATGACCTTATTGACCATGCCAGAAAATATGCCAATGAATCAGGTTTCACTCTCTTCCCGCTTGATGAGGAAATTCAGCGTCTGGTTTCTGTAAATGATGCACGCAAAGCATTCCCGAAACGCTTCCGTGATTCAGGTGATTACTATTATTCTGATATGTATCCTTATTTGAAATATCATACTATGCCGATTATTTTTGAGATCGGTTATGAAAAGACCGCAGTTGCCGCATTTAAAGGGATTATGGATTACGGTATGAATCTGCCTGCTGAACGCAACGGCAGTCTGCCCGTTGACAATATTCTGACAGATTGGGGTGGTTTTATGATTCAGAGCTGGGGTACAAATCCCGGAGAAAAACGCCGCAGCCGTGTTGAACTCTGGAGCAGAGTTGAAGATATGCAGACATTTTCCGCATATCCTCCCCAATCATTCCGAATTATTCGCGGTGTCTCTTTCGGCGGTAACGGAGCGAAAGAAGTTATGGGCGATTTCCCCTACAAGTATGCTTACAATATCGCAACAAGCGGCATTTTTGATAAAATGCAGGATAGCGAAAATATGAGCTGGAGCGCAATCAAACAGTTCCTCAAACTCGGTCCTGAAGTCAATTTCCTCTCTGTAAACAGTCAGGCTCCGGAGTCAAAAGCTCCGCAGAATGGTATCTCTTTCGCACAGGATATTCAGATTTCTGCCAAACACAAGGTTGAAATGCTCGATGTCCGTGTCAACGGCAAAGCTTTGAAAGAAGATGCCAGAGATGGTTATCAGCTTATCAAACATGATTATGGTCATCGTTTGATAATTAATGTTCCGCCTGAAAAATCTTCAAAATGTTTGACATTCTTCATCACTGCCGCTTATACTTCCGATGCTCCTGTTCACTGGGGGTGGGTTGCCAAAGACAATATTCCCAAAAATTCAAAAGGTCTTGCATTCACTTATTACGATGACGGTAAACCGCTTCTGCTTGAAGAAAACTTTGAAAAAGAATATGTCATTTCCAAAGCAGGAGATTATTTTAACGGAACAGGTGCAGTAGGTTTCTTCAAAGCTGACGGCGGTATCAAATTCGGTAAAGATCCGCAAACAAACAGCCGTTGCGTTGAACTTTATTCTTCACCGCTGGTCATGTGGGTTTCTGATGTCCGTTCCGTTGCTCCTGACAAAGAGGCGATATTGACATTTGATTATTTCCTGCCCAAAAAAGAGAGTATTGTCTTCCGCATTATGCAGCGCGGCAAAGCCAATTCCGTTGCCGGTGTTATGGCTGACAGCGGTTTTTACGCTCATACTCTCGTTGACGGAAAATTCAAAAATGTCCGCACTCCCGTCCGTCTGCCTTATGATACATGGGTCAAGTGTGAGGTCAAACTTACTAAAGGTTTTTATGAAGTTTCATTCACTCTGCCTGACGGCAAAAAAGTTGAAGCCG
>JAZRBX010000051.1:0-3254 GCA_045635285.1 Victivallaceae bacterium | reverse complement strand
GCGAGATTTTGCGGCAGGGGTTCGTAGCGTGCGAGTTCCATTTGGAAAGATCCTCTGCCCTGTGTCATGCTGCGGAGTTCGGTGGCATATTTATACATTTCGGCCTGTGGAACTTCGGCGATGACGAGCTGAACGCCTTCTTCGCTTTCCATACCGATAATGCGGCCGCGTTTATGGTTCAAGTCGCCGGAGATATCGCCCATGTACTCATTGGGGATATAAATTCTGACCGACATAATGGGGTCAAGAACGATCGGACGGGCTTTGGAAACAGCCTCTTTGAATGCCATGCGGGAAGCGATTTTGAAAGCCATTTCGTTGGAGTCAACGGAGTGATATTTGCCGTCGAAGACGGTAACTTTGACATTTTCGACTTTGCATCCGACGAGCGGACCTTTTTCGAGCATTTCCTGAACGCCTTTTTCGACGGCGGGGATGAAGTTTTTGGGGATGTTGCCGCCGACGACGGCGTTTTCAAAAACGAAAGGTCCTTCCTGATAAGCGACACGGAGGTGGACTTCGGCGAACTGACCTGCGCCGCCTGTTTGTTTTTTGTGGCGGTACATGGCTTCGCCGTTGCCGCTGATGGTTTCACGGTAAGCGATTTTGGGGGTGGCGGTATTGGCTTCGACTTTGTATGAATCTTTGAGTCGTTTGATGGCGATGCCGAGGTGCTGATCGCCCATACCGGAGAGGAGCATTTCCTGGGTTTCGGTATTGCGGGAGCAAGCGAGGGTGGGATCGCATTCAACGATTTTGTGGAGAGAACTTGCCAATTTGTCATCATCACCGGCTTTGGCGGCGGTAATGGCGTATGACATGACGGGGGTGGGATAATCAATCCCTTTGATAAGCGGAGCGTCGGCAACGGTTGAAATGGTATTGCCGATATGGGTATTTTTGAGTTTTGCAATAGCGACCATCATACCGGGGCAGGCTTCTGTGACGGGGGTGGTATTTTTGCCGTTGACGAGCAGGAGCTGACCGACGCGTTCTTTGGTTTGAGTGGAGATATTGAAAACTTCGGAATCAGCTTTGAATGAGCCGGAAATAACTTTGAGAAAAGCCATGTGGCCGGAGAATGGGTCATCCACCGCTTTGAAAATAAGTCCGACACCGGGACCGTCATCTTTGACGGGGAGTTTGCCGCCGTCGGCAAGCGGAGCTGTGATTTTGTCGAGGGGTTTGGGGAAAATTCTGCCAATGTAGTCCATAAGTTCGGTAATGCCGACATCTTTGGCGGAACTGCCTGCAAAAACCGGGATGATGCGGCATGAAAGGACGGCTGCGAGCAAACCTTCGTCGACTTCTTTGGGGTCGAGGGGTTCGCCGCTGAGGTAACGGTCCATCAAACTTTCATTGGTTTCGGCGATGGCGTCCATGAGGAGTTCTTTATTTTCGGCGACTTTGTCAGTGATTTCGGCGGGGATGTCGGTATCATGGAGGACATCGACTACGCGGGTGAAGTTTGCTTCTTTGCCGACGGGATAAGTCAGGGGGAGGACGACGGTTTTGCCGTGATTTTTGCGCATTTTTTCGATAACGGTATCGAAGTCGGCGCGTTCGCGGTCGAGGCGGTTGACGAGGGCGAAGCGGGGGACGCCGCGCAGACGGGTGAATTTCCATGCACGGGCGGTACCGACCTGCGGGCCGTCTACGCCGTCGAGGACGACGAGGACGCTGTCGGCGGCGCGCATACTTGAAAGCATTTCACCGGCGAATTCGCCGTATCCGGGAGCATCGGACATGAAGAAGTGCCAATCTTTCCATTTGCAATTCATTACGGAAGCGAAGAGGCTGGCTTCTCTTTCCTGTTCTTCGGGAGTGAAGTCTGAAATTGAGGTTTTGTTCGGCACTGAACCTAATCGGTCAACGGCTTTAGCTTTGTAAAGCATCAAGTCGCAGAGGGAAGTTTTTCCGCTTCCTGCGTGACCTGCCACAACAAAATTCCTGCAATCATCAGACTTTTTCATAAGAAATTCTCCTTTGGGTTAATTTTTCAGGGATTTGCCTGCATGTTTTCTATATATACCCGAAAATTGAATAAGTCAAAGGAAAAATCAAAAAAAATTGAAAAATTTTTTAATTTGAGTGTAAAAAAGTTGTTATTTTGTATTTTTCTTCCGGAAAATTTTAGGGGAAACACCGTGTTTCTGTTTGAAAAGATTGGAAAAATAATACTGATCGTTGAAGTTCAGCATGGCGGCTATCTCCTTAATGGACAAGCTGCTGCAGATGAGCAGACGGGCGGCGTTTTCCAGACGGCATTGCAGCAGGAAGTTGTAAGGTGATGATTTGTAATACTTTTTGAATTCTCTGATGCAGTAAGATGTGCTGACATTGTGAGCGGCGGAGAAATCATTGAGAGAAAATTTACTGCTGATCGATCTTGAAACGGTATTTTTCAATTCGCAGATGACCGGAGGAATATTGATATTGGCGTTTATGCTGTCGGAAAGCTGGTGAAAAATATTATGCACACAGAGCAGTGCTGATTCGGGGGATGAGTAGCGTGCGTCAAGCAGTCTTTCAAAATAATGGCGGCACATGGTGCGGTCGTGAAAAATCAGTTTGTCATGAAGATCGTATGCACTTATAAGACTGCGTGCCATATCTCCTGAAAAAATGATGTAAATTTTTTTCCACGGATCTTCGGGATCGTGATAATATTTGTAAGTTTCACCTTCACAGAAAAGATATACCGTATCTTTGGTACACAAATATTTTTTATTGTCATATTCGACATAACCTTTGCCGTCGACGACATATTCGAGCATGAAATTTTTGTAATTTTTCAGTTCAAAGTGCGGAGTTGAAGATTTTGCACGATCTGTTCCGCACAATATCAGATCGAATGGAAATTTATCTTTGCTCATGTTGTTTTTTCCACATCTTTATATTTTTTCATACATCTTTTTTATGTAATAAAGTTAAAATAAATAAAAAAATCAGTTTGATTTTTCTAAAATATACTCTATCTTTTAGTAAATGCAAATTTTTTCTTAAACCAAAAAAATAAAGAAGGTATGATCATGGAAAAAGAAAAAACATTGAAAATCGGTGTCATCGGCGCAGGCGGCCGCGGACAAATCGCTCTCCTGGCTCATCAAGTTGAACGCGGATTTGAAGTTGTCGCCGCTGCGGACCCCAATCCCGACGCATTTGCCAAACTTAAAGAAATCAATCCCGATGCCGTAACTTCTGCAGATTATATGGATGTCATCAATAACAAAGATGTCGATATGATCTTCATT
>JAZRBX010000050.1:0-9714 GCA_045635285.1 Victivallaceae bacterium | reverse complement strand
CAATACCAAATGTCCCGTTCAGTTTGTTTTCGCCGGTAAGGCTCATCCTGCTGATGACGGAGGCAAACATCTCATACAGGATTTGATCAATTTCGCCAGATCTGAAAATGTCCGAGATCGTTTCATTTTCGTTGAAGACTACGATATTACGCTTGCCCGTCATCTGGTGCAGGGCGTCGATGTCTGGCTGAATACCCCCCGCCGCCCCATGGAAGCGTGAGGTACAAGCGGTATGAAAGCCGCAGTCAACGGTGCTTTGAACTGCAGTATTCTTGACGGCTGGTGGGATGAAGCCTATGAACCCAATAACGGCTGGGCGATCCCCGGCAACAGCAACTTTTCAAGCGAAGATGATATTGACAATTTTGAATCACAGTCGCTTTTCCATGTTCTTGAAAATGAGATCATTCCCTGCTTCTATGAGCGTGTCGGCGGCGATGTTCCCAGCCGCTGGGTAAAAAAGATGAAATCTTCGATCGCTATGGCAATCAGCAAATTCTCCAGCTGGCGCATGGTCAAGGATTATAACGAAATGTTTTATATCAATGCCAAAAATCTTTACGATGACCTCATCGCTGACGGCGGCAGACGCGCCAAAGATATTGTCAATCAGAAAAAACGCCTCGCCGCTCATTTCAGCAGTATTTATGTCAATGAGCCTGTCGTTGAATGTGATATGAATAAACTTCATGTCGGAGAAAAATTCAAAGTCAGCCTCAAAGTTTATCTCGGCGAGATGACTCCCGAAGAGGTCAAAGTTGAAGCCTATTACGGCAATGTCGACAACCGCAACGAAATCACCCATTCATACAGCGAACCGATGAAAAAAGTTTCCGCCGTCGGCGACGGAAATTATATGTATGAATGTGAAATCGTTTGTCCCGTCAGCGGTCGTTTCGGCATGACTGCCCGCGTAACTCCCGCAGGAGATGACTGGCAGAACAGCGTCCCCGGCTTCATGGCATGGCCCAAATAAAAAATCGTTACGGCTCTGAATGTGATGCATTTTTCATGTTCAGAGTCAAAAAATGAAAAAATAAGCAAAAAAATTGAAAAAAAACTGTTTCTGCTCTTGATATAGACAGACTTTGAGTTATCTTATGGTAAGTAAAAGTCTTTAAATCAAATAAAAGGGATATTATTATGAAAAAAATTTTTGTTTTTGCTGTTATGGCATTGATCAGTTTTACATCATTTGCCAATCCGTGGAGTTATCACGGTCCCAAACGCGACATCGTTTCGCTCGTTGTTACTGCCAATTATGAAAAACCCCGTCTGCTTGCCGAATTGATTCAGGAAGAAAACCGTCAGCCCTTCATTCTGATTTCTCCCGACAACAGCGGCAATTTCTATTTCTGCCCGCATCCCAGCCTCGGAGAACCCAAAGTTATCGCCCGTGATGAATTGCTCAATGTCATCGCTTATATCGGTCCCAAACAAATCGTCGTCCTCGGTACTGAAAAATATGTTCCCGAATCTTATGTCAAAGATTTCCGCAAGATCGCTCCGGTTTTCGTTGCGACTGCTAAAAGCTGGCAGAAAGTTGCCGATACTGTCGCTCCCATGCTCAATTTGAGCCGTCTGCCTCGCAGCTTCCGCAAACTTAATGCTGAACTCGAAAGCAGCAAACTCAATATCAAAGCGGCTCCCAAAGCTGCCGAAAATTCTGATGAACTGCTTTTTCCCGAAGAACCTGCTCCCAAAAAAGCAGCTCCTGTAAAAAAATCTGCGGACCCGGAAAAATATCCTGCTTTTGACGCAGATGAAAAAACTGCTCCCGCTGCTCCTGTTCAGAAAAACGGTGCCGCAGAAGTAGCTCCTCTGGTATAAAAAGGTGTGAGAAATGCTTTCTTTTTTCAGAATCGCCCGTAATACATTTCTGGAATCGATCCGTGAGCCGATTTTTTTCATTGTGCTTTATTGTGCATTTTTTATCATCGGCAATATGCCGGGTTTGACTTTGTTCGTATTTTTTCAGCAGCTCAAAATGGTTGTTGACAGTTCGCTTGCGACAACGATGGTCGGAGGTATGCTGATTTTGACATTGAGTGCAGGCAATACGGTCGCCCGCGAAATGCGTAACGGTACTGTGCTTTTGCTGATGTCCAAGCCGGTATCCCGTCCGATTTTTATTGCCGGCAAAATCTGCGGCATTATTTTTACCGGTGCGGTGTTCTGTTTCCTGTGCAGTATGGGAACTTTTGTTTCCGTTTTTACTGCCAGTGACCAGTTCTGGTTCAATACATGGAGTTATGTCGGATTTTTCGTGGCGATTTTCATTGCCGCCTGCTTCGGTCTTTTCATGAACTTTTACCGCAACAGTTCATTCTCTGAAATGACTGTCAAGGGTGCATTGATAGTCATGCCTGTCCTGGCGATCATCTGCCGCATTTTCTGTGAAAAGCCTGAAATTTCTCTGCCGAATGTTTCTTCTGCCATGGTGCTGGTATTTTTCAGTGTTGCCATTATGGGAACTTTGGCGGTGATTTTTGCAATCAAATTTGATATTGTGGCGAATCTGGTGTTGTGCAGTATCATGTTCTTTGCCGGATTGATGTCCAATTATCTTTTTGATCCGATGGTCAAAAAAAGCAATGTTCTGCTTGACATACTTTCAAATTTCTGTTATTCCGTTCTGCCCAACTGGCAGTATTTCTGGATGGCGGACTCAGTTGCTCTCGGCAGAATCATTCCCAATGCGTATTTGCTTTTCAGTTTGGGGTACACTCTGTTGTACATCATTATTTGCAGCATCTGGGCGATAGCACTTTTCCAACTGCGTGAAATCGCCAAAGATGCCCGTTAAACTTTGAAAGTTGATCTATGTCCGAAAACGAATCCCGCGGCAAAAAACCGCATTTCAAAAAAAACACCGTTACAGGTGAATGGCAGATGCTCTGCCCTGAATGCAGAGAAGAAATAAATTCAATAGATGTTGAATCTTTTCTGCATTGTCCTTATTGCAACTGCGTTTTGAAACAGGATGATGAGTTTGATGATTTTCTTCTGGAAAATATTGTAAAGGCATGGATTGTCAAAACCAATCACTCCATAAAAGGATAAGTATGAAGAAAAAAGCCGTCGTCCTGATGAGCGGTACCGGCAGTAATGCGGAAGCATTGCTTGAATATTCCCGCAATAATGATTGTTCTTTCGAAATAAGTGCAATTTTCACCGA
The DNA here is from genome assembly GCA_045635285.1 of Victivallaceae bacterium. GTDB lineage: Bacteria > Verrucomicrobiota > Lentisphaeria > Victivallales > Victivallaceae > RGIG5270. The sequence continues at coordinate 6,536 of JAZRBX010000050.1, read as the reverse complement.
TCGTCCTGATCGTTGCCGTGCCGCTGAAATCGGCAGAAATTTTAATGTTGAGGTCCTTTCCTGCGATATTTTTGAATATTATCGCAATCATGGTGAAAAAGGTATCGCCCTGATCAATGAAAGAAGAAATCATCTCCGTGATCAATGGACTCTTGAAGTGGAAAAAGTCATTGATAATGCAGGTTATCGCCCCGATTTTCTGCTGCTTGCAGGTTTTGAGCCTTTGAGCAACATTACAGGTGATTTTGTCTGCTTGAATGTTCACCCCGGCGATTTGACCGTGGAACGCAACGGTAAACGCTTCCTGAACGGTCTGGCATTGAAGCCGATAGAACTCGCCATCCTTGAAGAATTTCCCTGCTTGAAATCCAGCGTCATCATAGCACAGCCTTATACCGGCAAAGATGAAGATGTTGATTCAGGTCCGATACTTGGCATTTCATTGCCGATGCCGACAGATTTGATGGGACATACCCTTGATGAACTGCGTGCTGCCGATGCTGCCCGCCCTGCGAAACGCCCCAAAGGTCATACTGATATTCTCCATGAAGTTGCTGATCACAATCAGGATTTGCTGAAAAAATGCGGAGATCATGTGATATTTCCGAGAGTTGCGGATGACTATGCCAAAGGTTTGTTTGAGTTCCGTTCCAACCGTATTTTCTACAAATCAAATCCGGTCAAAACCGTGGAATACAGTCCTGACGGCGTCCGTTTGATAGCGGAGGATTGATATGAAAAGCAATGCCATGCGTCTTCTTGAAGAAAATTCGATTACTTTTCAAGCACATGAGTATGATATTGATGACGGTAAAATTGACGCATGTTCCATTGCCGGAAAACTCAATCGCAGTACCGATGAGGTTTTTAAAACGCTGGTAACGGAAGCCCCCGGGCCTGAATATTTTGTTTTTGTTGTTCCGGCTTCCGGCGAGTTGAATTTGAAAAAAGCCGCCAAAGCCGCCAAAGTCAAAAGTATCGAAATGATCCCGCTTAAAAAACTTCTGCCGCTGACAGGATACGTTCACGGCGGCTGTTCTCCGATCGGGATGAAGAAAAAATTTCCGACTTTCATAGATGAAACGGCGATACTTTTTGACCGTATTTTTGTGTCAGGCGGTTATGTCGGGCTGAATTTGGAAATCGCCCCCGAAGAATTGGCGGGCTTTGTGAATGCTGAATTTGCAGATATTATCTGAAAGGAGATAAAATGAAAAAATTTATTCTGTCTTTATTTGCCTGCGGAGCGGTACTTTTTTTGAGCGGCTGTGTTACAAGCACAGTTGAAATCGTCCGTGATTATCCGTCTGATTCTGTTTCTGAAAGCGGCAAAAAAATTGTCGCTGAAATCGAGGGTACGAATTATACTTCATTTCTTTTCGGCGTTCTGCCTATTGTCAGCGGCAGTCATACCCGCCCGAACGCATGGCAGTACAGCATGTGGCGCGACAACGTTTCCAATCGCAAAACCCGCAGTATGATGAATTGGTATGCTACCAGAGTGATGAAAGCCGACGGCATTGAAAATTTTGAGTTCGAATATGACACCATCGGCTGGCCGACTTTGTGGATCGTCACTTGGAAAACCGCCCATGCCAAGGCTCAAGTTGTAAAAAATATACCGGCGAAAAAAACAAAATGAGCGTTTTTGACGGATTCAAACCTTTTGAAGATTCCCGCAAAATAAGTTCCGTTGTCCGCATAAATCAGGTGGTTATGCTGTCGGATTATCTGGCAGAACGCTTCACTTACCGCAGCCGTGAAGCGTGGCTCAATGAGATAAAAGCAGGGCGTTTCCTCCTCAATAATGAGCGTATTTCTGATGATTGCACTATCGAAAACAATACAGAACTTGTTTATGAATTTGCCGCAAAGGATGAACCTGAATGTGATTTGAATTATCGGCTTCTCGGTGCGGATGAAAATTTTATTTGCGTAGTTAAAAGCGGCAACCTCCCGACTCATCCCGCCGGCAGATATTATAAAAATACTCTCTGGTATCTGCTTCAGAGGGATTTCGGAGCGTGTGCACCTGTAAGTCGTTTGGACAGAGAAACTTCAGGAGTTTTACTTTTTGCAAGGAATCCGCAGGCGGCACGCTTTTTCAGTCAGAATCCGATGCAGAAAAAATATCAGCTGATAGTTCACGGCGAATTTCCTGAATATCTTGATGGTGCAGGTTTCATAATGAATGACAAACAAAGTCTGATACGCAAAAAGCGCAGATTTTCTTTTACTGCGCCGACTGACGGCACAACTTTTGAGGATTGCCGCACGATTTTCCGCCGATTGCGGTTCAAAAACGGTTTTTCTCTGCTTGAGGCGCAGCTTGAAAGCGGCAGAACTCATCAGATCAGGGCGACTTGCTGTTCGCTCGGATTTCCGCTTGCAGGGGACAAAATGTACGGCATTGACGAAAATTTTTTCCTGCGTTATATTGATGGCAGAATTACTGCAAGCGATCGTGAAAAACTTATTTATGACCGCCAGGCTCTCCACTCATACTCATTGACTTTTAAAAATCCGTCAGATGGGAAAATAATTACTTTCAGTTCTCCGATGGAGCTTGAAATAATTTAAAAACGGTATATATTTTCAAAAAAGGATAATGTTATGAAAAACTTTTTGATTTCATTTTTTATCGGCAGAGCCGCTGCACATGCTGATAAAAATAAAAAAACTGATATGCAGAAAATTTCTGATCATTTGAATAAAAAAACAAAAGAGCCGTGGACATTGGTTTTTTACGGAGATTCTATTACTCACGGAGCATGTCATACGAGAGGATACCGCAGTTTCGTTGAAATTTTTCACGAATATCTGCGCTGGGAACTCCGCTTCAAGGAAGATTCCGTTATAAATTCAGGCAGCAGCGGTTATTCGACATTTGAACTTTTAAACGAAGATTATTATAATTTCATGGTGCGGCGTTATAAACCGCAGATCGTTTTTCTGCTCATCGGCTGTAATGATATTGTCCTGCCTGAATGCGGAGGGGCAGAAGGGTTCCGTCTGCGTCTTGAAAAACTTGTAAAAAGAATACAGCAGGACGGCTCTATTGTTGTGCTTCAGACATACAACACCATGCGTAATGTCAAAGAACCTGAAGACTATGCTGAAAGATATGTTCAATTTCCCGCATTCAATCAGGTGATCCGCGATACAGCTGAAAAATATAACACCATTTTGATAGATCATTGCAAATACTGGGAAGAGAATGCCGACCTTGAAACATGGCTCGATGAGCCGCTTCATCCGGGAGCCACCGGCCATCTCGAAATGGCAAAACTCATCCTTGAATCTTTAAATGCGGATATAACAAAATCTCCCGCCTGCCAAATCAATATAAATAGATAATTATTATATTTTGGGAGAGGTGCAGTTTACTTACTGCAAGCAATAAAAAAGGCTGCTGCTCACCTTTTTCAGGTTTTGCAGCAGCCGTTTTTTTCAGGCAGTCGTCTGCGGATTTATTTCATCGCCCAGAGAATACCTTTGACCATGATTTTGACCAACTGGGGATAAGTTTTGAATTCTTCGGCACAATGCCCGAGAGCGCAATAAAAAACTTTTCCGTTGCCGAACATGCGTTTGAAAATCACAGGCATGGTAACTCCTTTGCTCCACGGAGCGTCAACACCGCATGTAACAGTTGTGGCAAGAACCTGATTGGAGGGGTCGACATGCATATAATACTGTTCGCTGTGATAATCAAAATCTTCAATGCCTTCAAGGATCGGGTCATCGGAGATGATGTTTACACGGTAATCAATTTTGTTGCCGGGATGAGCGACAAACTGCGCACCGGTCATAAACTGATAGTTGGCATCATTGCGGAATGCATCGCACATGCCGCCGTGCCATCCTGCGATACCGACACCGCTTTGAACTGCATCACGCAGATTTTTGCTGGCATCAGCGGAGATTTGAGACATGGTCATAACGGGGATGATGACATCATATTGAGCGGCGAAACCTTCTTTTTCAAGACATTCGTTGCCTTCATAAATATCAACTTCGACACCTTCTGCTCTCAATGCTGCAGCAACGATGTCAGAAGTTTCGACAGGTTCATGTCCTGCCCAGCCGCCGCGGAAAATCAATGCTTTTTTCATGATAAAACTCCTTTGTATAATTATGCGATTTCGCCTGCATGAAGACCGAGAGCGAGGGCTTCGGGGCGTTTGCAGGTGCTTTGGATTTTAACGAATTGACCGTTTTCTGCACTCTTGGTGATACTGCACATGACATCGAGGACGTGGTAAGCGAGTTCGCCGCTGGCACGGTGCGGACGGTTTTCTTCGATGGCGAGAGCCATGTCAGCCAGACCGATGATGCGGGTATTGTCGGTATAGATGAAGTTGTTGGCTGCAGTTGCCCAGCCGTTGGTCAAACCGGCTTTGCCGAATTTGACTTCGCCGCCGAAAGTATTGGGATCGGGAACACGCAGACCGCCTTCAAGTCCCCAGAGTTCAATGCAGCTCATATCGGGGCTTTTGACACTGACATCGAAGCTCATAACCAAACTGATGACCGCACCTGAAACAAATTTCAAAAGCGCAGAAACGCTTGTATCAACTTCAACATCAAAAGTTTTTCCGTGATTGACTTTCGTACCTTTGCGGCAGTCGGTGGCACGGCTTGCAAAAGCACATACGCTTTCGACAGGACCGAGCAGATTGATGAGAGAGGTGATATAATAGGGTCCCATGTCAAAGAGCGGACCTGCTCCTTTGAGATAATAAAATGCGGGAGCAGGATGCCAGCTTTCATGTCCGGGGCAGAGCATAAGGGCAGTACCGCCGGAAATTTTGCCGATTATACCGCTGTCAATGATTGCACGGCATGCCTGCTGTCCGCCGCCGAGGAAAGTATCGGGAGCGCAGCCGACACGGAGATTTTTTTCAGCGGCGAGTTTCATAATATTGTCGGCTTCTTCCATATTTACAGCGAGGGGTTTTTCGGTGTAAATGTGTTTGCCTGCATTGAGAGAGGCGAGCGCGATTTCCGCATGAGCACCGGGAGTTGTCAGATTGAGAACGAGGCTGATTTCGGGATCAGCGAGCAATTCCTGAACGGAACATGCCTCAATGCCGTAGGTTTCGGCGGCTTTTTTTGCCGCATCGGGGTTGATGTCAGCACATTTGACGATTTTGAGATTCGGGAAAATGTCCTTGTTTCCGAAATAGGTGCGGCTGATATTTCCGCAACCGATAACGCCTGCTTTTAACATAAAATACCTCCTTTGGGGTTGACAAAAATTTTAAACTGTATATATTATAGTATGTTCAATCAATTTTGTAAATGGAAAAAAGTGTCAGAAAAATGGTAAAATCTTTCATATTCGCCGCATCCGAAACAAATCGTATGTTCAACCTCCTCCCGCCGGTGCAGGTCATCGGATATTTGCCGCAGAAAAAGGATATGGTCAAACGCAGTTTTCAATCCTGCAACTTTTCATTTATTCTTGAAGGCGAGGGTGAATATATCCTGAACGGCAGGCATTATGAGGTCAAAGCTCCGTGTATGCTCATCCAATGGCCCGATGAGCCGATGAATTACGGACCGCATGAGAGTTGGAAAGAATTGTTTTTTATTTACAGCAGCGATACTTTTCCGATTTGGCAGCAGGCGAAAATCCTTGATCCAGATAATCCCGTACGGAGAATGTATAACGCCCAAAGCATTATTGAAAAAATCGGAGAACTGCAAAAAAGTTTCACCGACAACAACAGCAGCGGCGACAGTCTGGATCTCCTCTGCTACAATATGATCCTTGATACATGGGTGCAGGAGCGTACCCGCCAGATAGATAAAACCCTGATTCCCCAAATACGCAGAAAACTGGAAAAATCGCTGGGGCGTGATATTGATTGCCGTGAACTTGCAAAGGATTTCAATATGTCTCTTTCAACCTTGCGGCGGTATTGGAGCAAATATTGCGGCAGTGAAACATTTATGCAGTACCGCAACAGCTATTTCCTCCAGCAGAGCTCCCACTATCTGCTCGAAACTGATATGGAAATTAAAGAAATCGCCGAAAAAATGAACTTCCAGGACCAATTCTATTTTTCTAAAAAATTTCATCTGCTTTCAGGAATGCCGCCCGTAGCCTATCGCAAAAAATATGCACCCCCGGAAAAATAAATGCTTCATTCATAACATTCCGTTTCTATTATGACGAGATAATTACATTATTTTTTTCAGTGGGCTGGCTGCGCCCTTTTTTCGGGGGGCTGGCTGCGCCCCCCGAGCCCCCGCAGCCGGGTACGACCCGGGGCGATGTTACGCTGACGCGTGATGTCAGGCCGCGGTGGTGGTGTCAGGCATGTTCAATTGTGGCAAAATGTTTCCTTTGTCCTCCCTCTTTTTTGAGGAATGACAAAGAAAATCTTTTGCCACGGTTGCCACGAGGGGAAAACAAGTTTTTTTATACACTGTTGTATTGACATACTCCAAGATAAAAATATACCACAGAGCTTTACAAAAAGAGGCGGGTGGAACGCCTCGTTCGGCATAAAATGCCTCTCTACTCT
>JAZRBX010000049.1:0-4127 GCA_045635285.1 Victivallaceae bacterium | reverse complement strand
TAAATATTGAGGTTTATTATGTTGAGAATAGGACAGGGAGTGGATGTTCATGCATTCGCTCTGAATCGTGAATTGATACTCGGAGGGGTGAAGATCCCGTATGACAGAGGTCTTGCAGGACACAGCGATGCGGATGTCCTGCTGCATGCTCTGACTGATGCTCTGCTCGGAGCGTTGGCATTGGGGGACATCGGCAAACTTTTTCCCGATAGTGATGAAACTTACAAAAATGCCGACAGTTTGAAACTTTTGGAAAAGGTCGTAACTTCGGAGCATTTCAAAAATGTCCGTGTGATAAATGCAGATATTACCGTTATCGCTGAACGGCCGAAAATCGCACCTTATACCGATTCGATGCGTGAAAATATCGCAGGCGTTCTCAAATGCACCGCTGACCGCATTTCCGTCAAAGGCACAACTACCGAAAAACTCGGATTCTGCGGCAGAGGCGAGGGAATAACAGCAACTGCTGTAGTATTGCTGGAGGTTGCAGATGAATAATACGATTTCTGAAGAAAATCTCACAAGACTGCAACAGGGCAAAAATGCTCCAATCGTCGGTGTATGCGTCAATTTTGTACTTTTTGTCATAAAAATAATTATCGGCGTTTCTGTAAAAAGTGTGGCTCTGGCCGCAGATGCGGTCAACAATCTTACAGATGCTTTGAGTTCGGGAGTGGCGATGATCGGTTTCAATGTCGCTGCTGCACCGGCGGATGATGAACATCCTTTCGGACACGGACGCATGGAGGATATTTCTGCATTGATCGTGGCTGTACTGGTAACGGCGATCGGTTTGGACTTCGGCAAAAGTGCCATTGAGAAAATAATTTCTCCATCTGATGTCAGTATGAATTTGGTGCAGACTGCATTTATTCTGTTTACTGTTTTTATGAAGCTCGGATTATTTTTTTATTTCCGCTTTGTCGGACGCAAAATAGATTCTGCGGCATTGCAGGGTGCGGCGTTTGACAGTTTGAGCGATATAATCGGTACTGTTGTCGTGCTTGTGTCGGTCGGCGTCAATTATCTGTGGGGCTGGCATCTGGACGGCTGGGCGGGATTGATCGTTGCGGCAATGATCCTCAAAGGCGGCATCGGTTTGATCAAAGAGACAGTCGAGCCTCTGCTCGGCGGCTGTCCCGATACACAGATCGTTGATGAAATGCGTTCAGTTCTCATGGAAAATCCTGATATTCACGGAGTTCATGATATTATCATTCACAGTTACGGACACAACTGTTATTTTGCGACGGCACATGCGGAACTTTCTGAAAATTTGAGCAGCAGGGAGTCGCATGATATTCTGGAGGCGGCGGAGATTGAACTGTCCCGCCGTCTGCCGATCATGGCGGTATTGCATTGTGATCCTTTCAGTACCGATGATCCGGAGGTCAAAGAGTGGCGTGTACGCATTGAAAACTGTATCTTGTCCATAGACGAACTCTGCAAGGTTTATGATTTCAAAATGGACAAAAAACGCTCCGGAGATAAAACGGTTTTGCAATTTTATTTTCATCTGCTCGTTCCCCGCAAATATTTGATGAAAGAGGAGGAAATACGCAGTAAACTTGAAATAATGCTTCGCAAATATCCTGAAAAAACAGAATTGAATATCACTTTTGTCAACTCTTTTGTGTAAAAGTCATTATAATGACTTGACTGATTGTTTTTTTGTGATACATTATAGCGTAATATCACTTATATAAAACAAAAATCCGGAGTTTTTATTATGGAAATATCATTTTTCAATACCATGGACCGCAAACAGGAAGTTTTCCGTCCCCTGCATGACGGCGAAGCAAGAATGTACACCTGCGGACCTACCGTTTATAATTTTGCTCATATCGGCAATTTCCGAGCCTACATGTTTGAAGATTTGCTCCGCAGAGCGTTGGAGTATGCCGGTTACAATGTTACACAGGTCATGAATCTCACCGATGTCGATGACAAAACCATCCGTGATTCACGCAAGCAGAATATGAAACTTGCCGATTTTACCGCCATCTACAAAAAAGCGTTCTTTGAAGATTTGAAAACACTCGGCATCGAACCTGCTGAAGTTTATCCCGCCGCAACCGATCATATCAAAGAGATGATCGACCTCGTTGCCGTGCTGATGGAAAAAGGCTATGCTTATCAGGCAGAGGATAAATCAATTTATTTCTCCATCGACAAATTCCCCGAATACGGCAAGCTCGCCAAAATCGACCGTGAAAATCAGCGTGCAGGCGTTCGTATTTCAACCGATGAATATGCCAAAGATTCCGTCGCCGACTTCGCCCTCTGGAAAGCTTATGATGAAAATGACGGCGATGTCTTCTGGGAAAGTCCGTGGGGCAGGGGCCGTCCCGGCTGGCACATCGAATGCAGTGCCATGGCTATGAAATATCTCGGCAAAACCTTTGATATTCATACCGGCGGTATCGACAATATGTTCCCCCATCACGAAGACGAAATCGCCCAGAGCGAATGTGCCAACGGCTGCAAATATGTAAATTACTGGCTGCATTGCGCTCACTTGATGGTCAACGGCGAAAAAATGAGTAAATCTCTCGGAAACTTTTTCACCCTCCGCGATTTGATGGACAAAGGTTTCAAGGGCCGTGAGATCCGTTACGTCCTGCTCGGCGCACATTACCGCAAAAAACTCAATTTCACTTTTGACGCTTTGAAACAGGCGGCATCTTCTCTCGCTTACTTTGATGAACTTTTCATCCGTTTGAAGGATGCCGCAGGTAAAGCATGTGATGATATTGATGAAGTCATAAAATCTTATGATGATGAATTTAATACTGCAATTTGCGACGACTTGAATGTTTCCGGCTGCAACGCCGTGATTTTCAAACTCGGTGCAGAGTGCAACAAACGCATGGATGCAGGTGAAATTTCCTCCGATGATGCCGCAAAAATCCTCGATCTTTTCCGCAAGTTCGACCGCATTTTCGGCTATCTCAATGTCGATGAAGCCAAAAAGGCTGACATCCCGCAGGAAATTATTGATATGGCACAACGCCGTGCCGATGCCAAGAAAAACAAAGATTGGGCAGCCGCCGACGCCCTCCGCAATGAAATCCAAGCGGCAGGCTATCTCATCGAAGATGCTCCAGGCGGAGCTTTCCGAATCAAAAAAGCGTAAATTTGAACTTATCAACAGAGTTCTGAACAAAGGAGGTAAGTATGAAAAAAACAACTTGGATTTTGTCTTGTTTATGCGTTGTTGCAATTCTTTGCGGATGCGGCAGTGAAACTCCTCAACAATCTGAAAAAGAAAAAATATCAGCGAAAGGAATTGTTTGGATGACAGATTTTGAAGTTGCCAAATCACAGGCGAAAATCAACAATAAACCGATCCTGCTCGTTTTCAGCGGCTCTGACTGGTGCGGCTGGTGCATAAAATTGGATCAGGAAGTCTTTTCCACCGAAGAATTCAAAAAATGGGCGGCAGACAATGTGATAACTGTCATTGCCGATTTCCCCGCACGGAAACAACTTCCGCCTGAAGTCGTTCAGCAGAATGAAAAATTGAAGGATACCTACAATGTTGCAGGTTTTCCGACAGTTTTCCTTTTGCGTGATGACGGCAGTGTGATTGCCAAAACCGGTTATCTCCGCGGCGGTGCGGCACAGTATATCCGTCATTTGAAAATGTTTCTCGGAGCAAATAAATAAGCGTATGATACATGACGGTAAAGGCGGCAGGTTAAATCAGATTTATGATTTGCTGTATGAGGTTTACGGAGATTGTGAATGTCCGCTCATCCACCGCAATACGTTTGAACTGCTTGTCGCTGTGATACTTTCCGCGCAATGCACTGACAAGAGAGTAAATATCATTACTCCTGCACTTTTTGAGCGTTTCGGAACTCCTGAAAAAATGGCAGGTGCCGCTTATGAAGATGTTTTTGAACTTATAAAAAGTGCCGGACTTGCCAAGTCAAAAGCAAAAAATATTATTGCCGCCTCTCAAATGCTTGTGGATAAATTCAATTCTGAAGTTCCGTCAGAGATGGAGCTTCTGCTTCAACTTCCGGGTGTCGGCAGAAAAACCGCCAATGTCATGCTTTCCAATGCTTTTGATAAACCGGGTTTTCCGGTGGATACTCATGTCCGAAGACTGCTGGTCA
>JAZRBX010000048.1:0-6892 GCA_045635285.1 Victivallaceae bacterium | reverse complement strand
CAGAAGTGCAGGCGGCAAATTCATCCTCCGTATAGAAGATACTGATCAGGCACGATTTGTTGAAAATGCGGTTGAAGTTATTTATGCCACATTGGCGTCTGCCGGCCTTGACCATGATGAAGGACCTGATAAAGACTGCGGCTTCGGTCCTTATGTTCAGAGTGAACGCAAACATCTTTACCGTCCGTTTGCGGAAGAATTGGTGAAAAAAGGTCATGCTTATTACTGCTTCTGCGAAAAATCCGAAGAGCCGACCACTGAAGCAGGCAATGTTTTCATTGACGGCTGCCCTTCGCATTGTTCCGAACTTTCAGCTGCAGAAGTTGAAGCCAAACTTGCTGCAGGTGTGCCGCATGTCATCCGTCAGAAAATCGACCGTACCGGTTCGGTTTCGTTTCATGATCTTGTTTTCGGAGATATTACTATTGAGAGCAAAGTTCTTGATGACCAAATACTTATCAAACAGGATGGTATGCCGACCTACAATTTTGCCAATGTCATTGATGACCATTTGATGCAGATTTCACATGTCGTTCGCGGTTCAGAATATCTGTCAAGCACCCCCAAATACAATCTGCTTTATCAGGCTTTCGGCTGGGAGATCCCGCAATATGTTCATCTGCCGCTTATTATGGGCCGTGATGCGGAGGGCAATGTTTCCAAACTTTCAAAACGCCACGGTTCGGTAAGTTTTGAAAATCTGGTTGAAGAGGGATTTCTGCCCGAAGCGATCATAAATTATATCGCATTGCTTGGCTGGTCGCGCAAAAATGACCGTGAAATTTTCTCGCTGGCAGAGCTGGCACAACTTTTCAATGTTGACGGTTTGAATAAAGCCGCCGCAATTTTCGATTATGACAAACTCCGCTGGATGAATTCAGAGTATATCAAGCAGATGGATTTTGAAGCATTCAAGGTCAAGGCGGCATCTTTTGCTCCTGAACAGTACGCAAAACTGGAAAAAGTCTGGGACAAAGTTGCATCATTGCTGCAATCACGCCTTGAAAACTTCACTGATATACCCGGCATGATACAGTTCCTTGTGGCACAGCCGTCATACGAAGTTGAACTTTTCAATCACAAAAAGAACAAGGCAACCCCTGAAACTGCCAAAGAGATCATTCTTGATGTCATGCCGTCTTTTGAAAACTGCACTGAATGGAATGCGGAAAATCTTACTGCGATACTTATGGATTACGCTCAAACTCATGAAATCAAAGTCGGCAGAGTCATGTGGGGCGTACGCATTGCACTTTCTGGACAGTCGGTTACTCCCGGAGGTCCCGGAGAGATCATGGAGATCATCGGCAAAGAGGAATCATTTGTCCGTTTGAATAACGCTCTGGCAAAAATAGGATGATTTATGGCAAGTGCCAAAGTGCCGCTTTCCGCATTGGAATATGCGATGAAAATACTTTCAAAGCGTTCCTATGCAGAATCGGAGATTTTTACCAAACTCCGTAAAAAAGAGTACCCGATAGCTGAAATAAGACAGGCGATAGAAGAGTGCAAACGTTATTCATTTATCAACGATGAAAACTATGCACTTGATTATGCCCGTTTGCTCAATTCGAGAGGGTGCGGTTCATTGCTCATACGCAGAAAATTGTCTATGCTCCGCATTGCGGATGAATTCATAGATAAAGCTCTTGCAGATGTAGCGGAGAGTGAAATGCAGGCGGCGGCAAATGCACTTGATTTCAAATTGAGAATGCTTAAAAATGAAAAGAACCCGTACAAAAAACGGCAGAAAGTTTATGCTTTTCTGGTATCGAGAGGGTATCCTTTTGATGTGATACGGACACTTCTGGAAAATATTGGTGCAAATAGAGATAATTTTGAAGATGAATAAAAATTTTTTCGGTTTTTTCTGTGCGACAGCGGCGGCTGTAACATTCGGGTTGAATCCGCTTTTTGCTGTTACGTTGTATGCGGCGGGGCTATCTGCTTCGACGGTGCTTTTTTATCGTTTTTTGTGCGGAGCATTGATGATTGCGCTGCTTATGGCGGTAAAGAAGCAGAGTTTTTGTTTTGAACGCAAATATGTGTTGTCTCTGATTTCTCTTGCCATGCTTCTGGCGGGGACCTCGCTCGGGCTTTTTTTAAGTTTCCGCTATATTGATATGGGTATCGCATCGACGATTCTTTTTGCATATCCGGTGATTGTGGCATTTGTTATGGGGACTGTTTTCAAAGAAAAAATCACTTTTCCGATAGTGATAAGCATAATCATGTCTCTGGCGGGGATAATTGTTCTCTGTCGTACTTCGGATGGGGCATTTATCAGTATTCCCGGGATTTTGCTGGCGATATTGTCAGCGGCGGCGTATGCAATTTATATGATAGTTCTGCGTAAATCCAATGCGCATGAACTGCCGTCATTGCAGGTAACTTTTTATGCAATGCTGTTTTCTCTGGTATTTTTTGTGGTGATTCCTGATTTCAAATTTGCGATTCCTCTTGAAAGCAAAGTTATTTTAAATTTGCTTGGTCTCGGATTTTTTCCTGCATTTCTGTCATTTTACACACTGGCTGTCGGTATCAGATATATCGGTGCTACCAAATGTTCAATCATCGGAGCGTTGGAACCGCTGGTTGCTGTCTGCATAAGTATTGCGGTTGCGGGCGAGCAGCCGACATGGCGTTTGGGGATCGGGCTGGTATTGATTCTCGGAGCTGTCGGATTAGTTATTGGTTCTGATTCAAAAAAAACTGCGGAAGTTACGAAAGAAAAAACCACTTCGCTGTCAATTGCGGATAACTGCTGATGATGACAGTGCAAAAGCTGTGAAAAACTGTAATATATTAAAAAAAAGAATAATTTTATTTGAAATTTCTGTATAATGCTGTATATTATCAAATAGTATTTTCCATGGTTGATAATCCGGGTTGCAGTCAAGTTTTTGCAACTCAATAAGAAGGCGGTGTTTATGAACAGCAATGCTTTTATTGTAAATGCAGTTGATTTCATTGCAAATAAAATGTATCTTGCCGTAACAAAAACAGCCTTCTCAACCGAAAAATTTTGTAATTTCAAGTTCCGCCGTACAGCGGAACTTTTTTATTTTGTGATGTGCCTCCCCGCAGGGGCGGCTTTAATTATACAGAATATTAACAATATCTGCAAATCGACCGTAAACTAATAACATGGAGAGAATTATGTGTTGTTGCAAACAAATGTCAGAGGGTGCAAAAGCCAAGTTCGATGAACTTGATGCTTTTATTGCCACTCTCAATGTCGACCCTGCTGATGAACGTCGCCGCGGCAGACTTATTCAAGTCTTGCATAAAGCCCAGCATATCTTCGGATATCTGCCCCGTGAAGTCCAGCAGCATGTTGCCAAAAAACTCTATCTTACCGAAGCCCAGGTCTCCGGTGTCGTCAGTTTCTATAACTATTTCCACACCGAACCCAAAGGCAAATATTGTGTTGATGTCTGCCTCGGTACTGCCTGCTACGTCAAAGGTGCAGAAAAAGTCATGTCAGAACTCGAACGCGTTCTCGGTGTTAAAGCTGATACTCATCCCACCGAAGACGGCCTTTTCTCTATCTCCGGCTTGCGTTGCGTAGGTGCTTGCGGTCTTGCCCCCGTCATGATGGTCAATGGCAAGGTCTACGGCAAAGTTACCCCCGCTAAAGCAGTTGAAATCGTCAACGAATACAAAAAACAGGGGTAAGTCATGAACAAGATTAATTCCAAAGAATGTCTTATTGCCGCATACAATGAATGCAAAGGCAAACTCGTTTTGCGTGAAACTGCCGCACACGATCTCAAGAGCACCAAAAAAGAATTGCTCTGCTGCGGCGGTACCGGATGCCACGCTTCCAACTCCAAAGAATTGATGGACCGCCTCACCGCAAATATCAAAAAAGCAGGTCTTGAAAATGATGTCAAAGTCGTTCAGACCGGGTGCTTCGGTTTCTGCGCACAGGGCCCCATCGTCAAAGTTATGCCTGATAACGTTTTTTACGTTCAGGTTACTCCCGAAGATGCTGACGAAATCGTTGAAAAACACGTTGTCGGCAAAGAACTCGTCGAAAGATTGCTCTTCGTCGAACCCCAGCTCAAATCACGCGTCGCTGACTATGCCAAAATGTCTTTCTATGCCAAACAGGAACGTATCTCATTGCGTAACTGCGGTTTGCTCGATCCCGAAGACATTTCCGAATACATCGCCAATCAGGGTTATCAGGCTCTCGCAAAATGTCTTTTTGAAATGAAGCCCGAAACCGTCGTCCAGGAAGTCCTCAACTCCGGTCTTTGCGGACGCGGCGGTGCAGGTTTCCCCACCGGTCTTAAATGGAAGATCGCAGCCGGCGTCAAAACTGATGAAAAATATGTCATCTGTAACGCTGACGAAGGCGACCCCGGAGCATTTATGGACCGCTCCATCATGGAAGGCGACCCCAACTCCGTTATTGAAGCTATGGCTATTGCAGCTTATGCAATCAACGCCCAGAAAGGTCTTGTTTATATCCGTGCTGAATATCCTCTGGCTGTTTCCCGTTTGGAAAAAGCTATCTGTCAGGCCCGTGAAATCGGTTTGCTCGGCGATAACATCATGGGTACAGATTTCAGCTTCGATATCGAAGTCAAACTCGGCGCAGGTGCTTTCGTTTGCGGTGAAGAAACTGCTTTGATCCACTCCATGGAAGGTCAGCGCGGCGAACCCACCACCAAACCTCCGTTCCCCGCAAACGTCGGCGGCGGTTACTGGGGCTGCTCCAGCAACGTCAATAACGTTGAAACTTATGCCACCATTCCCGAAATCATCCGCAAAGGTGCTGCATGGTACAGCAAAATCGGTAACTGGCAGGCTGAATTTGACGAAAACGGCAATTTCAAACGTACTATCAGCGGTAACGCAGGTACCAAAGTTTTTGCTCTTGCAGGTCAGATCAACAACGTCGGTCTGGTTGAAGTTCCCATGGGAACCACTCTGCGTGAAATCATTTACGAAATCGGCGGCGGTATCTCCGGCGGCCGTGAATTCAAAGCTGTTCAGACCGGCGGTCCCTCCGGCGGCTGTATCACTGCTGAAAACCTCGATACCCCCATCGATTACGGCAACCTCGCCAAAATCGGTTCTATGATGGGTTCCGGCGGTATGATCGTTCTTTCCGACAAAGACTGCATGCCCGCCATGGCTAAATTCTACCTCGACTTTACCAAAGATGAATCCTGCGGTAAATGCACTCCCTGCCGTATCGGTACCCGCCGCATGCTCGAAATGCTCGAAAAAATCTGCGACGGAAACGGCACTGAAGAAATGCTCGTCGACCTCGAAAATCTCGCCAAAACCATCACCGATACCGCTCTCTGCGGACTCGGTCAGACCGCTCCCAATCCGATTTTAAGTACCTTGCGCTACTTCAAGGACGAATATATCGCCCACGTCCGCGACAAAAAATGTCCCGCCGGAACCTGCCGCAAGCTTTTCACTCTCAAAATCAACGACAGTTGTATCGGTTGTACCAAATGTAAACGCAACTGTCCCGTCGACGCTATCAGCGGTGAACTCAAACAGCTGCATGTCATCGATCAAAGCAAATGCATCAAATGCGGTGCCTGTATCGACGGATGCCCGAAAAAAGCTATTGTCATGGAGTAAGAATAACAATGAATACTGTAAATCTCACTATCAACGGCAAAACCGTTACCGTTCCCGCAAACTATACCATTTTGCAGGCGGCCCGTCAGCTTAATATCAATATCCCCACCCTCTGCTATTGCGCTCACTTGGGTAACGGGGAATGCAATAAGCCCGCCAGCTGCCGCGTTTGCGTAGTTGAAGTCGAAAAACGCCGCAACCTTGCCCCCGCTTGCGCAACTCCCGTTGCCGAAGGCATGGTAGTTCACACCAACTCTCTGCGCGCTCTCCGCGCCCGCCGTACCGTTGTTGAACTTATGCTCAGCGATCACCCCAAAAACTGCTTGACCTGCCCCAAAAATACCGACTGCGAACTCCAAAAGCTCGCCGTTGAATTCGGTATCACCGATATCGAATATCAGGGCGAAATCAACTTCTTCCAGCCCGATCAATCCAGCGGTGCCATCATGCGTGATCTTTCCAAATGCGTCATGTGCCGCCGTTGCGAAACTGTCTGTTCCAAAGTTCAGACCGTCGGTGCTTTGACCGGTTACGGCCGCGGCTTCAAAGCCAAAGTCGGTACCGCCAGCATGATTCCTCTGGCTGACACCAGCTGTACTTTCTGCGGTCAGTGCGTCAATGTCTGCCCCGTCGGTGCTATCACCGGTATCAGCTATGTCAAAAAAGTCTGGGCTGCTATCAATGATCCCTCCAAAACCGTCATCGTTCAGACTGCTCCCGCAGTCCGTGTCGCCGTCGGTCAGGAATTCGGATTCGCTCCCGGCGTTCCCGTTACCGGTAAACTCGTTGCCGGTTTGAGAGCTCTCGGTTTTGACAAAGTTTTCGACACCAACTTCTCCGCTGACCTTACCATTATGGAGGAAGGCAACGAAATCGTCGAACGCATCAAAGAAGGTAAAAATCTGCCCATTCTCACCAGCTGCTGCCCCGGATGGATCAACTTCATCGAACATTATTATCCCGATTTGTTGAACATTCCGTCAAGCTGCAAATCTCCCCAGCAGATGTTCGGTGCTATCGCCAAGAGCTATTATGCTGAAAAAATCGGTGTCAAACCCGAAGATTTGATCGTTGTTTCCATCATGCCCTGTCAGGCAAAGAAATACGAAGCAGCACGTCCCGAATTCGCTCCCAATGACGTTCGTGATGTCGATTTCGTCGTTACTACCCGCGAACTTTGCAAAATGTTCAAAGAAGCAGGTATCAACCTTGCCAACATGAATGATGAAGAATATGACAATCCGCTCGGCAAATCAGCAGGTGCTGCTGACATCTTCGG
>JAZRBX010000047.1:0-6745 GCA_045635285.1 Victivallaceae bacterium | reverse complement strand
AGAAGGGATTGCATTATTTTTCTACATTTTTTATACTCTGCGTTACATTGATTTGAAAAAGTACGGGCTCTATACTTTTTCCTCAATCCTGCGTTTCGGGATACTCAAAAAAGTTTTTGCTGTATCTTTCTGGATGATGGTGCAGCCGTTTCTGTCGGTTGGGGTATGGTTTTTCTTTTTTGTGGCGGTCGAACATCTGGGAGAAAGGTCTTTGGCGGTCATCAATCTGGTGCGGTCATTGTCTGCGCTGCCGTTTATCGTTATTCATGCTTTTGCGACGGCGGCGAACTCACTTACAAGCAACATCATCGGCGAAGGGAAAATCGATCAGGTGTGGCGTCTTGCCGGCAAAATCATTCTGCTCGGTGCAGTTTCTGTGGTGCCAATGCTGATAATTTTTGCGACCTTGCCGGAACTGGTTTTAAAGATCTATACCGACAATGCGACTCTCATCGGCGATACGGTCAATGCGGTTTATGTGATGTGCATTGCGACACTTCTGCAGATTGCCGCATTCATCCTGCTCAACATTGTTTCCGGCACAGGTGCGGTCAAAGTTACCGTAGTTCTCGAAGTGCTGTCGCTGGCGATTTATTCAGTATTTGTCTATCTGCTGGTCATACGCACACATTCAACTCCTGCGGTTGTCTGGACGGTTGAGATCGTATATCAAATGTCGTTTCTGTTTTTCAGTTTGACCTATCTTATTTTCGGCAGCTGGCGGAACAAAAAGATTTAAGTTTTACGGCACAAAAAAAGCTGCTGCAGAAAAACTTCATGCAGCAGCATTTTTATATACAGAATAAAAATTATTCCACAACTTTCCAAACGAAAGATTTGCCGTCATAAACAACGGAAATTGCAACTGTTTCAACTTCATCATCATTGGAAAGAGTAGCAACACCGGAATAGTTATTGTCGCCCTCATGGACCAGGATAACTGATTCAACATCAATATCTGCGGTAAGCGGATTTTTGTCGAAAGTTTCTTCCATGCTCTCCATGACAGCTTCTGCGAGAGCATCAGTATCATCGCTGCAGCCGACCATGACAAACATACTGCTGAAAACAACAAGCATCATCAAAAAAAATTTTTTCATTTTTTCCTTTCTTTTTGGAACAATCAGGTAAAAGTTCCTCTTTTTGAGATTTCTGTGAACATCACATTAAAATTTAATATAATGCGAAAAAATATAATTTCAAGCGCCTTGTATAATTATTTTTAAAATTTAAAAAAAACAACTTGAAAAAAATTTGCGCGATATTATATTTAATAATTGTTTGCTAACAATTCTTTTCGGAAGTGAAAATTTATATGGAACATAAAAAAAAAGATTTCAAATACTATGCTTTTATCAGTTACAGCCACAAAGATAAAAAAGCCGCTGACTGGATTCATAAAAAACTGACTTTTTACCGCCTGCCGAGTTTCGCACGGCAGGAACTCCGTAAAGATATAAAACTCCGCCCGATCTGCAAGGATGAACACTCCCTGCCCCCGGGCGAACTCTGGAAAATGATTTGCGAAAAACTTGATGCTTCCAGATATTTGATCGTTGTCTGTTCTCCGAATTCCGCTTTTCCGAACATCAGCAAGGAGCATTGGGTCGATCGTGAAGTCGAATACTTCGCCGCAACTCACGGAACAGAAAACATAATCCCGGTCATCGTCGACGGCAAAGTCAATGACGGCAAAAATGAATGTTTCTGCCCCGCCCTGAAAAAATTGAACCTGCTGGCTCTGGATATGACTCTGAAAGAAAATCCGAAGAAAAAAATTCTCAATTTTCTTGCCGCCAAGCTCCTCAATCTTGATCCAGATATACTTTACGATTATGCCAAACAGGAAATCAAAAAGAAATTCAAATTCCGCTTTCTTTTCATGCTGCCGCTCATCCTGCTGGTGTTATCAGGCGGATTTTTCGCATACGATTCCACACGCACAGTGGAAAATTATTATGCAGATTACATAAATTCCTACGGCTTGCCGGAAGGCATTTTCAAACTGACAAAAGAACAGACACTCAACAGAACATACCATTACCGCTTTGAATATCAGGGATACCGTTTCGGCAAATCCATTCATGCGGATTCATCCGACTGGTCAATTTTCCGCATTTTCGGCATGCAGAGAGTTCTCCGCAAAGTTATTCAAGCGAACTCCGCAGGAACTCCGATATACTCCATACATACAGAATACGCCAGAACAAGAGTTCCGATACAGATTTTCAAATATGACGATGACAAAGCTTTCTGGGCAAAAAAACTCACCGCCGTATCTTTCCGTGAAGAATGCGGCAAAAACGGAAAAATCCTGATGACTCTCGAATATTCAGACACTCAGGACAACGACGGTTTGCAAGGCGCAATAAACGGTCAGGTGCTGATCAAAAAACCGGATAACAAACCAATGAAACTTAAATCTTTCTCCGATGACCAAAATCCGCAAGCCGTCATCCAAAATACCAATGACAAACAAAATCCCATAGTCGGCTACCGCATGGAACGGGATCGGAACGGCAGAGTCACCAAACAAATCTATCTCGATGCCTACAACAGATACACCTGCGATGAACACGGAATCCTCGCCGCCGAACATCAGCTTGATACCATCGGCAGAATCACCAAAATATGGTATTTGAAAAAAAACGGCAATATTTGGGAACGGCAGGAAAACCAAAACGGTGTCGCCGGAAAATTCTTTGAATATTTTAACGAAAATATGACTCTCATCAAATATGTAAACAGCAAAGAAATGCCCGTTTACGGTCCTGACGGCTGGATGATTTGCAAAGAATTTTACGCCGACGGCAACGGCAATAACTATCTTACTCTTTTCAAAAATGAAAAAGGAGAAATATCACCTAACAAAAAACATAATATCTCCGGTATGTTCTGCGAATTTGATACCGGCGGAAATCTGATAAAACAGATTGCCATCTCCGGCAAAAAAGATGAAAACAATAACTATATCCCCGTCTGCCGTCAGTTCAAAGATCCCGAAAGCGGAAAAATTTCAAACAATTATGCCGGTGTAACCATCACTCGCGATCAGGCAGGAAGAATAAAAACATTGAGTTATTCAGATAAAAACGGGAACCCATGTATAAATCTTGCAGAAGGCTACCACCTTGCAAAATATACTTATTTCGCTGACGGCACGCTGGAATCATACCGTACATACGATATAAAAGAACAACCAAGTGCAGACATCAACGGATCTCATTGTATCGCACAGGAATATTACAACTCCGGAGAACTGCAAAAAGTCATTATCACGGCACCCGACGGACAAGGCGGAGTATGGGGATATGAAAATATTCATAAGGTAATCAAATTTTTCAACAAAAACGGAAATGAAATTGATATATACTACTATGATGTCAATGGCAATCCTGCTGTCGATGACAACGGAATTCACCACCGGAATAATCTTTGGGAAAACGACATAAACATCCAAAGCACATTTTACGCTCCCGACGGTCAGGGCAATATCTGGGGATATAAAAATGTTCATAAAGCAGTCAGGATTTTCAACGAAAACAGAAATACAGCCAAAGAGTCCTACTATGACACCGAAGGAAACCCCGCAACAGATCATAATGGAATTCACCGGCTTGAAATTATTTGGGAAAACAATAAAAAAATACAGCAAACATCTTATGCCGCCGACGGGCAGGACGGGTTATTGGGATGCAAAAATATTTATAAAGCAATCAATGATTTTGACCAAAACGGAAATACGGTCAAAGAATGCTACTATGACACCGAAGGAAAACCTGCTGTCAATTCTGACGGAATTCATTGCATTGAATATATCTGGGAAAACAACAAAAAAATACGGCAAATATCTTATGCCGCCGACGGACATGGCGGGTTACTGAAATGCAAAAATATTTACAAAATGATCAATTATTTTGACCGGAACGCAAATATGATCAAAGAATGTTACTATGATAAAAAAGGCAATCCTGCCGTCGATTCCATCGGCACACATTACTTTGAAGTTACTTGGGAAGACGGCAGGATCACCCAAATAATAATCTATGCTCCCGAAGGACAGGGCGGAATTTACGGTCAGGCAAATATTAATAAGTCCGTCAAGATTTTTGACAAAAACAACAATATAATCAAAGAGTCCTACTATGACACAAAAGGCAAGCCTGCCGTTACTCCCGACGGAATTCACCGGATTGAAAATATTTGGGAAGACGGCAGAATCACCCAAACAACAATCTATGCTCCCGAAGGACAGGGCGGAATTTACAAATACGCCAACATACAAAAAACCATACAATATTTTGATAAAGACAAAAATCTTATCAGAGAATCATTATATGATAAAGACGGCAGACAAACCGTTGATGCGGATGGAATCCATCGCATTGAAAATATTTGGAAAGACGGCAGAATCACCCAAAAAATACTATGCGCTCCGGATGGACAGGGCGGTATTTACAAATGTGCCAACATACAAAAAACCATACAATATTTTGATAAAGACAAAAATCTTATCAAAGAATCAGTATATGATAAAGACGGCAGACAAACCGTCACTCCGGACGGAATCCATCGCATTGAAAATATTTGGGAAAACGGCAGAATCACTAAAAAAATACTCTGCGCTCCAGATGGACAGGGCGGAGTTTTAAGAAACAGAAATGTCAATAAAATGATACTGCTTTTTGACAGTAATAACAACATGATAGAATCTCAATATTTCGGCCTTGACGGCAAACGCGCCTTATCGGACAAAGGTTATTCAAGACGCAAAAATATTTATGACGGAAACAATTTAATCGACAGCAAATTTTTTGATCAGAATGACAACATAGTAAATATAGAATTCAAAGCTCCGTAAACAAAATTTTTCATAAATCGGAAAACAAAAGAGGAATTTATGGCAAAAGATTCTTTTTTCAGCGATTTTTTTTCAGATGATGATTTTTCGGAAGACGATTTTGAAGATTTTGAAATCGTCCTTGAAGAATGCGGCTCTGTTTTTGAAAAAAATTCCTCAATTGCGTTATTCAGTTCGCTTTTTGATAATAAAGATAAAACACCTTCAGCCTTTTTATCAGCAAATAACAATTATTTTCAGGAAGAACTTGACGACAACCTCCCCGATGATTACGTCATAAACGGTTTCGGCTCGCTCGATGACGATGAATAATTTTCAAGTTATTCTCAAACCGCAAAAAAACATAGATAATTTGCTTGCTTTTTCAGTAAAAAACATTATATTACAGCAGATGTTTTTTATTGGATTCAAGGTTTTGTTTTATGTATCAGATGATCGATGAAATACCATTTACCCGATGCGGTGCCGACGGCAAACTGAAAATCAGCGAAGCGGCATCCATGATGATGAACTGCTGTCAGTTTCAGGAATATCAGGAGGCTGAATTCTGTAAATTTCTGCGGGCGAACAATATTGCAATATTTCTTTTTTCGATCCAGACGGACATTATCCGTATGCCGATTTTCCGTGATGTCGTCAACACACAAGTCCGCATCTACGGCTGCAAGTCAATTTACGGACTGCGCCGCATAACCATGCGCGATCAGAACGGCAATCTCTGTCTGATTTCCAATGCCACAGGTGCATTTTTCGACCTCAATGCTGCCAAAGCAATCAAACTCGCCCCGGATAATATGCCGATCAAATTCGATGAGGCAGAACCTATGGAATGTCTGCCGAGGAAAATCCCTATCCCCTCATCCGGCGGCATTGAGCAAAAGCAAGTTACAGTCCGCTCCTCCATGCTTGACATCAACGAGCATTTGACCAGCCACGAATATTTTGCGATCGCCTCGGACATCCTGCCGCAGGATTTTACATACAACCGAATCCGCATTGAGTACAAAAAGCAATCAAAACTCAACGATATAATCACACCTGTTCTTTATCTTGGAGAGGATAAAACCGCAGTGGTCGAAATGTGCGGTAATGACGGCACTGCTTTTGCCGCCGCCGAATTTTCCACTGCCGATTTATAAATATTTTCAAATAACATTTCACTTACAGCAAAGGAACTTTATTATGTCATCAGAACATGTACCTGATCCCGGAGAGATCCGCCAAATCAATTTCATCAACGAAAACACCAACGACATCGGAATCTCTCTCAATTTAACCAAAGAAACTGCTGCCATGCGTCCCATGCACGGACTCTGCAACTACGCACCGATCCAAAATTCCGGTATGACCTGCCGACTGCCGGTACTCAAAATGATTCAGGACTTAAAAGTTCCGTACAGTTATTTTCATGATGCACCGTTTGAAAATCCCGGCATGGACCTCATTGATATTTCCCGTCTTTTTCCTATTTTCAGTGCCGATGAAAACGATCCCCGCAACTACCGCTTCAAAGAAAATGATGACTATTTGAAAACTGTTATCGAATCAGGTACGGAAGTCATCTTCCGCCTCGGCGAATCCATTGAGCTTTCAAAAGGCGACCGCTTCCGTGTCAATCCTCCCGAAGATTACGAAAAATGGGCAAACATCTGTTTGAATATCGTCCGCCACTACAACGAAGGCTGGGCAAACGGTTTTCATTGGAACATCCGCGACTGGGCGGTCTGGGAAGAACCCAACAATCCCAATTTGTGGACAGGTCCGTTTGAAGAATATCTCAAACTTTATGAAGTCGTTTCAAAAAAATTCAAAGCCGCTTTCCCGAATTTGCGTATCGGCGGTCCTGAAACTACGACTCTCGGCATCCGCTTCCTCGATCAGTTT
>JAZRBX010000046.1:0-7527 GCA_045635285.1 Victivallaceae bacterium | reverse complement strand
TATTGCAGGGTTTTTGCTGCGGAGTGCCGTGCATGACAGAAACCTCGTTGATAAATTTGCCGCCGTTGTCCATGTCATAGAGCTGATATTTATTGGTAACTTTGTCGGCAATCATGCGGAAAGAACGGAAACCTTCGCCGAATTCAAACGGTTTTGTTCCGCCCATTTGCAGGACTTTTTTGCCGAAACAGACATTGGCATAACTGTTTTTGTTTTTTCTATTCATATCTTTGAAGTTTACGCCGATGGAAAACTGCGGTTTTTCACTTTCGCCGATAATGGCGATTTTGAAATCAATGGTAATGCACTGCCAATCAGCATTGACATCACGATAATAAAAACTGTTCCATTTGCGTACAGGGTCGTTATGTCCGAGATACAAAGCGGTTTCACCGTCATCAGTCGGCATCAAGCCGCAGAAAGCACCGGCGTTGGAATTTTGGATCTGATATCCTCCCAAAGAAAAACCTGCGGAAGCATTGGGCAATTCCATACTTGAAGCTTCATAGACCATATCGAATTTTTCTTCTGCCATGACAGACAGCGCACATAATGCACAGAATACAAAAAGCAATAACTTTTTCATTTTTTTCTCCTTTGTTTATTATTTTACGATTTCAAGATTTTATCAACATATATTTTAAAATGTTTAAGCTCAACTTTACCCTCTGTATCCGCTCCGCCGTCGCCGAAGCGGACAATGCAGGACTGATGCTGGGGAAGACCGTTCTGCAAATTAGCTTCACCAAGCAGCACTCCGTTGTTGTCAAGGTCATAAAGATAATATTTGTTGCTTGCTTTGTCGACAATCAAACGGAATGAATGGAAATCATTACCGAATGCAAATGCTTTTTTGCCTGTCATATTAAAGTCATTTTTACTGAATGAAACAGAAAAACTGCTGACCTTGTGTGGTCTGCTCAAATCTTTCAAAACGCCGCTTACACGGAATTGAGGCTTATTTATATTGTCGACAAGACGGATTTTGAAATCAATACTCAAAGACTGCCAGTCTGCAAGTTTGTCAAAAACATAATAATTGTTCCATCTGTTTTTCGGATCGTTATGATCCATGACAAGGACGCCGTTTTTTACACCGCTATATCCTGTGCCTGACGGATTGCTTGTATTATAGCCGAAGTTATGAAATCCGACCATACTCAAACTTTTGCCGGATTCTGCGTCAAAAATATATTCCTGTGCCGGCACATAAGTTTGGTCAAAGGCAAATTTCATATATTCCAATTCAGCTTTACCTTCGACAGCAGCAGCTCCGTCGCCGAAACGGAATGAACACATTTTTTTATGCTGCGGAGTACCGTTCATCAAGTTGCTTTCCTTAATAAGTTTGCCGCCGTTGTCCATGTCATAGATACGGCATTTGTTATTGTCGATGCTTGCAACAACTCTGAATGAACGGAAACCGTCGCCGAAATTGAATGGAATTTTTTCCCCTGCCAGGTTGATTTGGGATTTACTGAAATTCACAAAAAAAGTTGCAACTTTTGAAGACATTTTTTCAGATTTGAAAACGCCGCTCAACTGAAATTGTGCCTTGTCGGTATTGCCTGCCATGCGGATTCTGAAATCAGCGGTAAATGAATTCCAATCTCTTGCTATTCCGTCAATAAAACAATTGTTGAATTTCAAAGCCGGATGATTATGCTCCATGACAAGCACCCCATTCTGCACACCGAGATACCCGGGAGCTGACGGATTAGCGGTCTGATAGCCGAAAACGCCGAAACCAGACTCTTTAACGGCTTTTCCTGATGCAGCATCAAATACCACATCAAATTTTTCTTCTGCAACAGCGATAAATGCAAAAACTGCAAAAACTGCTGCAACGATTGTTTTTTTCATTTTAACTCCTTTCTTTTTCAATTATTGTTGGGGATATATTTTTTATCGAATGCGATTTTTATATATTCCATCTCTACACTCCCCTCAACTGCGGAAGAACCGTCTCCGAAACTTACAGTACAGGGTTTAGCGGCGGCGGGACCTGTAATCAGTACAAATTCACCGATTACTTTATTGCCGTTGTCAAGGTCATAGACTTTGTAATTGCTTTTCTCCCGGTCAATTACAATACGGACAGTACGGAAAGTATCGCCGAAATCAAATAGTACAGCATTGGGAATTGCAACACATTTTTTCCCGAAAGATGCGGAAATATATGAATTTTTGAACTTGCGTGAAGGATCTCTGAATGTCGCACCTATATAAAACTGCGGTTTATCGCTCTCACCTGTCAAGCGGAATTTACATTCAAGCGTCATACTCTTCCAGCTTGCTTCGGGAGCTTTGTAAATAAAAGCATTCCAGCGACGATTGCTGTCGGCATGGTCAAGAAAAAGAACTTTCCTGCCATCAACCTCTCTGATACCTGCATAACCTCCGGCAGCAGGATCGGAAGTCTGATATTCTTTGAGCGAAAAACCGTATTCCACAGGCAGTTTACCATCGGCGGCATTGTATTCTATATCGAAAAATTCCTCATATTTTTTACCGAAAATTTCACCGCAAACAGGAACAGGTTTATCCTGTGTCAGATAGTTTATGCTGTAAACTCTGAACCCCGGATCTGACCAAATTGCCATATCAGGTTCGGCATTGCCTGTAAGTTTGACAAACTGCAATTTTATATCATGGTGCGGAGTCAGCAGTTCATTAAGTTTTTTGAAAACGGGATGATTTGCTCTGGCGAAATTCCACTTGCCGTCATTATAATAGAGTTCAACGCAGTCGTTATATTTCGCACCGTTGTTGTTTTCGGTGGCAAGAACGATATCAGTATCACCGTCTTTGTCCCAGTCATACAATGCGATATTGGTACGGCTGTTGGCGTAGAAAGGCTTGCCGTCAGTGTAATTGACGGGGACTGCTTTACCGAAAACGGGAGCTTTGCCTTTGACTTTTTCAAACGGGATAATATTGATTCGGGCTTTCGGATTTCCAGGAATTTCTTCACGGTACATATCATCACATTCAACAATCAAAGCTGCCTTGCCGTTATAATTTTCGATAACAGCAGGAGCGCAGCGATAGACGATTGCAGTGCGTTCTTTGAGATCACCGAAGCTGTTTTCAAAGTCGAGTTTCAAACTCTCCTCTCCTGCGCCGTCAAAAAGTTTGAAGTTTTCAAAATATCCGCATGCAGGAGCAGAAAAATCAACAGGGTGAGATTTACGGCGGTCGGGATATTCTCTGGCGTGCTGAATTGCCATCCAGACCATAGAACCTAAATGCAATCTCTCTGCAAATGCGGGAACGCGAGCATTGCTTGATGCGATAACTTTACCGTCCATATAAACTTTTACGCCGTTTTCATTCCATTTAACTGCAAATTTATGATATTTGCCTGCGGCAAGTTTGACAGGGGCACTTTCACAGAAATGATCTCCGAGCTGACAACGGATTTTGCCGTCAGGCATCTGCAACAGTGCGAAAGGAGCGGTTTTGCCCAGATAAGTTTTCATATCTTTGACGGTACGATACAGATTAAACAGCTGTTGAGCATTATATTTTTTTGTATTCCAGAACCAGCTGCTGAAAAAAGTTCTGCCAAGTGCTGGTATTTTGTCGGAATCTGCGGCAAAAGTAAACTCTATTGCACCTGCTTTTTCACTGACAAAATTTCTGCAATCAAAAGAGAGATAATCCAAAATCGTATCAGGATTGACTTTCAATGCTTTGCCGGCAGGAGAATTTACCAGCTGCAAATGACGACTTTCAGGTTTGGGCACAATTTTTATTTCCTCTTTCAAGCCGCCTTTGCCATCATTCAAATAGAGAGAATAATAACCGAAACGCCAGTTGTGTTCATTGTTTATAAGCACATCTTTGAATCCGTCGCCGTCAAAATCAGCCATCGTTATCTGGCTGTAAGAACCGCCGTATTCAGTTGTATCGCAGCAGCCGAAACGCTGTACGGAGTTATTTTTGAGATTAAATGTCGTCACCTTACTGAATTTGCCGTCTTCCATGCGGAAGACATTCAGCTGATTATTGTTATTTTCCTGACAAAACTCAATAAATCCGTCATTGTCAAAATCATCCATTACAAAATGTGCCAGTCCGAAATAACTTCCGTCAAGAGTCTTCTGTCCTTCAAGCCAGCCGTTGTAAATACTTTTGTCAGCAACAGTCCTGATATCACCTTGCGATATATAAGACCATGAAGCTGTACGGGTGAAAAGATCCTTCACTCCGTCGCCGTTGACATCAAAAAATCCGATATTCGGGAAGAAAAATTCATTTTGAACCACTTTGCCGTTCTTCGATTTCACCTGTTCAACACGGGTAAATTTGAACTTTTCAGCAGTTCCCTCATTGAAACTTACATAAATATCAGCAGGTACTGAAATACCGAGATCCGCCAGATCGTCATTATTCAGATCAGCAATGCAGACCGACGGAAACATGGAATCCACAGCACGGGAAGTTTCCTTTGAATCAGGAATATTCAAATTCATGGGAACAGGTTTGGCAAAGACCGGAGCCCCTTTGCGGTCAAGACCGAGACCTTTGCAGAAAAGTAAAGTTATTTTTCCATTTTTCATATCAACGCTTATACCGACAGCGTCAGCAATATTGTCGCCGTCAAGATCGCCGTAACTGTAACGGTATCCGCTTGCAAGTGAATTTATTTCAATCGGATGATTAAAATCCATGCTGTCTGCATCAGCAGAAATATTTTCTGCAAAAATCGGAGTACTGTTGTAAGTACGCGACAAAATCACATCAAGTTTGCCGTCGCCGGAAAGATCAGCAGTTTCAACCAATGAAAATCCGAGAGCATGATGATGAGTTGTGCCGATTTTTTCATCGTACGGATCGCGTGCAAAATAATGGGCCCCTTCATGAAAAAGCGGTTTCTCAACAGTACCGATATTACGGTAAATATGAGCGTAATCCGTCCACATACCTGTCAGCAATGCCATTTTGCCGTCATTAAAAAGATCTCCCGAACGGACATTCCAGACCCGCCATGACATTCCGCTTTTGCCGATTTGATTGAGCATGATCTGATCGCCGTTGCCGATTGCCGACTGCATAAGCGGTGTTTCTCCGGCAGATGGATTATTGAGCAGGATATGATATTCATCAGCATCTTTTACGGTATTCCAGCAAAGCACAGCACGGTTTGGGGTAAGCGGCATTAAATTACTGCGGAGAGATACATTTTTGCCGTTTGAAACTGCTTCTACGGAAACATTGAAGTGCGAAAGTTTTTTCCCGATCATCTTTTCAAAAATATTGAAATACATCGGAAATTCAACCGGAGTACCGGCAGCAACGGAATTCGCGATTCTGACAGAAAATGCAGCCTGACCGTTTTTGTAATTATTTTTCAGTGTAAAATAAGGAGTAACATGTGAAATCAAATAATCAGATTCTTTGATGATTTTTTCGGCATTTATGCCCTTATCAAGTTCGTTACGCAAATCTTCAATGCGTTTGCCCCAGAATTCTGTAATAATTTTGCTTTCTGCGGAATTTTCGGAAGCGAAGTTATCGTATTTTTCCAGAAATAATGCTGCTTTCATAAATTTGTTACGGATTTCAGCTTTTTCACGGGCGATTTCATCCACGGTAAAAAATTTGATTTCACGGACATTCAACGCTCTTTTTTCAGGCAGAACGACAGATTTTGTAAGAGAGTGTCTGCGAAATCCCATATCATGACTGGCAATAATTTCCAGGCGGATTGCGGAAGTTTCTATTTGTTCAAAGTCAATGTCGCAGAAAAAATCATTTCCTTTCTGCGGGTCGCGGGGGAGCGTAATATTTTTTTCTGAAAGTTTTACAAATTTACCGTCCTTCTGATAATAGAGTGCGATTTCACGGGGACCTGCCTCCGTACTCGGATAACTTGCGAAAGCACGAATACCAGGGTAAATACGCATACGGCAGATACGCTCTCTGCTGTCGAAGAATATATCAATATTCTGATGTTCACCAACTGCACTCCAATATGACGAATCAGCTGTTTTTCCGTCAAAGAGTTTTTGCGGATTTTTCCCTTTGGCAATAACATCTTTTACGGTTACAGCATAAATATGCTGCACCATGCAAAATAATACTGAAAAAACAACTGCCTTCCTGAAATTCATAATTTATCCTCCTTACTGCATCTCAGAATTATTATTAAAAAAATGATTCTGAAACATATTATAGCACAGAGTCTGCAAAAATGCAATAGAATAAACTTATTTTCTCAAAAAAATCATCAATAAATCTTTTTTTGTAGACAATCCACTATTTTTTCAAGCTAAAAACAAATGCTGAATAACACCTTTTATCACCGCTTCACAATGCTTGCGGGACTCTCTTTCAGCAAGGACCGGATCACAATTTTCGATAGCTTCGAGAATTTTCCGGTGGGCATTGAGTGTCCTGCGTTTGCTCTCCTCTTTATTTTTCATATTCGGATTTTTGATGTGGTCATTGTCACGGAAAAAGAATGAGCCGAGCAATCCTGTCATGTGAATATGCATAAAACTCACATTGCCGCAATTCTCAATTATCAGACGGTGAAACTCCTCATCATACTTTCCGGTTTGCTGTATATCATTACGGTCAAATGCCCCCTCCTGCAAACGCAATACCTCTTTCAGTTCAGTTATCACTTTTTCCGACGGATGTATTGCCAGTCGGCGGGCTGCAATCGGCTCTATCGCCAATCGCAATTCATACCAGTCAAAAACATCTTTGGCAGAAAAAGCTTTTACTTTGTAACCGCAAAAAGGTTCATACTCCAAAATATTCCAGCCGACCAGAAGGTTCAAGGCAATACGCACAGCATCACGACTGAGTCCGAATTCCTTGGCAAGAATACTTTCACGAACACTCTGTCCGGATTTCAATTCGCCTTTGCTGATTTTTTCTTTCAGTTTATCAAAAGCAATGATCCCGTCGGGCTGTTTGAATTTTTCTGTATTTTCTGCGGCTTCTTTGTTTTCTGCCATTATTTATCTCCTGAAAAAATAACTTTTCCCATTCTGAATTTACTTTATATTTCTTACAAATTAAAAAAGTTTTTCGGTCCTTCATACGCCATGATTTTTGCAAGGTCTATCGCCACATTTTCCGGCATCTGACCTTTTTCCACCATTGCACCAAGCACACTTGCAAGCACCCGGCGGAACATTTCAAATCTTGAGCCATAACTCAAAAGTTTGCGTGAATCGGAAACCATACCCGCAAAAACACTGAAAACATCAACACTTCCGATGTATTCCAACTGGCGTTTCATGCCGATCGGAGTATCAAGCAGCCACCATGCAGAACCAAGTCTGACTTTCGCTCCGAAAGCACGGCTGACGGTGGCAAGTGTCGGCTGCTGCGACGGATCAAGACAGTACAAAACAACTTTGGCTTTGTTGTCCAAATGATTGAGAAATGCCAGCAAGCCCGGCAGCTGATTCTGATATGAATCGGAAATATCTCCGCCGACATCAGGTCCGAGTGCATCAAAAAGTGAGTTGCGGACATCTCTGACCGCCCCCAGATGCAGTTGTG
>JAZRBX010000045.1:0-3787 GCA_045635285.1 Victivallaceae bacterium | reverse complement strand
GAGCAAATGCAGTCATTGACAGAAATGCAGTCATCGGCGATGACAGCTGTATTTGTGCAGGTTCTTACATCGGTCAGGAAGCCAAAGTCGGCTGCGGAACGCTCATTTATCCCAATGTTTCACTCCTGCACCGCTGTATCGTCGGCAACAAATGCATCATTCATTCAGGTGCAGTCATCGGTGCTGACGGATTCGGCTTCATGCCGGGACCGCAGGGAATCGTCAAAATCCCGCAAACCGGTATCGTGCAAATTGATGATGATGTCGAAATCGGCGCAAATACCACCGTCGACCGCGCCCGCTTCGGCAAAACCTGGATCAAATCAAATGTCAAAATCGACAACCTCGTCGTTGTCGCTCACAATGTTGTCATCAACGAAAGCTCCATGATGATCGCTCAATCCGGTATCGCCGGCAGTTCCGAACTCGGCAGAGGCGTCATCATCGCCGCCCAGGCAGGTATCAACGGCCATATCAAAATCGGCGACGGTTCCAAAGTCGCAGGTACCAGCGGCGTTGCAAAAAGCGTTGAACCCAACTCCATCGTTATCGGTACTCCCGCTGAATCACAGCGTGAATTTATGGCGCGTTTCAGCTTGCCGAGCCGCTTTGAGAAACTGAAAAAACAGTTTGACGAGTTGAAGAAAAAGGTCGAATCTCTGACAAAATAAAATGTTTTTAAAAAGATTTCTGATCATCAGCCTTGTTTTTTGTACCGTCTTCTGCTCCTTTGCAGAAGACGGTCAAATGCTTGATACGTTGCAGAAAAGAGCTTCAAAAGGTGATATTGCAGCTCAACTTGAACTTGCCAAAGAATATTTCAAAGGCGTCAAACGCCCGATGAACAGAGCTTTGGCAATCTATTACTTCAAACTTGCAGCCGATGCAGGAAGCCCCGAAGGCATGTTCAATCTCGGCATGTGTCATGAATACGGTGTCGAATTTGCACCTGATAAACTTGCCGCATACGAATACTATGCCAAAGCCGGAGATTTTCCACCCGCCCTTTTCAAAAAAGCCGTCTTCCTCGAAAACGGTATCCCTCCGGTAAAAACTTCACGCACCTACCGCAAAGGCATCCGCGCCGACAAAACTCTGTCAAAAAATATCATCAGCGACCTGATAAAACAAGAATATCCGCCCGCCCTCACCTATCAGGCAAAAAAATATATACAAAGTTCAAAAAGCACAGAAACCGAATTTAAAGAAGCCTTCCGACTGCTCTCCATAGCAATTCAAAAAAATGATATAAGTGCTTACCTCCTCCTCGCCGACTGCTTCCAATGGGGCTTGGGCTGTGAAAAAAATGAAAAAAAAGCATTTCAGCTGATCTCACATGCCGCCGCTCAAGGCGACGGTGCAAGTGCAGCCAAACTTGCGATTTTTTATGAATACGGTATCGGTACTGCCCCCGATTTGAACAAAGCAGTTGAATTTTATCAGAAAGCTGCAAAACTCGGAGAACCATCCGCTATGGTCCAGCTGGCAAAACATTACAGTTCAGGTTTTATCCTTGAAACCGACCTTGCCAAAGCGATACAACTTGCCGAAGATGCTTTAAGCCTGAACGAAAAAAGCGCATTCACCCTGCTCGGAATTTTCAATCAGCGGGGTATCGGAATGAAAAAAGACAGCAAAAAAGCCTTTCAATTATTCCTGAAAGGTGCGTCAATGGGCGATCCCGAAGCTCAATACCATCTCGCTCTCGCATTCAAAAACGGCAACGGCACTCCGACAGATGAAAAAGGTGCTTTGTACTGGATGCAGAGAGCCGCCGCAATCCATTACTCCCCCGCTGTTGAAACTTTGAAATCATGGAAAAAAAAATGAATACCTTTGCTGATTTTTACCGCATGCACAAAAACGAAACCGATGCCATCCTGCTCGATATTGACGGAACCGTCCTCATCGGCAGAAATATCATCGGCAACTCGGTTGAATTTATCGACGAACTCCACGAAAACAACACGCCGTTTTTCTTTCTGACCAATGACGGCAACCACTCGCTGGAAGAAAAATGCTCTTTTCTGAACCATTGCGGCATAAATGCAGTCCCGTCAGAAATCATTTCATGCTCAAGTGTGCTGAAAAAAATATCATCCGACAATAATTATCACGGCAAAAAATTCTTCATCATGGGCGACCTCGGCAATCCGCCGTATGCCGCAGAAGCAGGAATCATCGAATGCAGAAATATTGACGAAATAAATGAGTGTGCAGGCGTTATCAACGGCGAAGGCGATTACGACTGGCACAACCACATGGAAGCAGTGCTGGGCTTTTTCGTCGATCATCCCGATGCCCCCTACATCGTTCCCAATCCCGACAGTTACTGGCCGAATTCAAAAACAGGCAAATTCGGCGTCGGAGCAGGCGGGCAGGCACGCTTCATCCGGGGACTGCTCAACGAAATGGGGATCAAAATCGAACTTACTTATCTCGGCAAACCATACACCGGGATATACGATTACACCATAAGTTTGCTCAAAGAAAAACATCCCGATAAAAAAATCGACCTCAAACGCATTTACGGCATCGGAGATTACCTCAAATCGGACATAAAAGGAGCAAAAGCCTACGGTATCAATTCCGTTCTTGTTTTAAGCGGTGTTACTCAAATGCAGCATGTTGAAACTGCTGATATTTCCTGTCTGCCGGATATGATATTCGACCGATTGAGCTGATAAAAAATCAGGCTGCTGCAAAATTATTTTAACTTTTTGCAACAGCCATTTTTTATTATACCTTTTAAAAGGGGATTTAAAAATTAATTCAATTTGAAAATCTCAACTTTTTCCAAGATAATTTCTCCGGCAACAGAACCTGAACCGTCGCCGATATTGAAGAAATTACCTTTGTTGTAATCAATTATTTTTTCCTGTGAGCCGACCATTTTGCCGTCCACCCAGAAAGTATTTTCACCTGTGCGGCTGTCAAAGCGGACAATGATTTCATGCCCGGTATTCAATTTGAGTGTATTGACACGGAATGTGCCGTAACCGGCAAGAACGATTTTGCCGGGAGCGAAAAAGAATGCACTGTTGCGGACTTTTTCTTTGCCCATAGCCAAACCGACATAGACCGCACCTGAATTTTCCGGCTGACATTTCAACATTTTCAATTTGAATTTCATCAGGATCGCGCCGTCAAAGGCAAGCATATCTTTGTCAACGGCAGCAAACGAAGCGTAATTATCTTTGCCGCTGCTGCCATTGTTTATGCGGATGGATTCCCCCTCAACATTGAGCAATGCAGGTTGATAATTATTAGTAAAAACAGATTTATCCATCAAATCAGCACCGCTGAATTCCGCAATTTTTTCACCGTTTGACGGCGGAGGAGCTTGCAGGAGCAGAGTTTTTTTGGCGGCGGCGACCACATCAGCAGGAGCGATCATTCTGACACGCAATGCTTTGGCAGCTTCGCTGTCGCCTGCAACATAAATACCAGCATTGCGGATAAGACCGTCAGTATCATTATTGGCTTTGATAACAGCCGGATTTGTCTGCAGCTGACCTGAAACATTATAAAGAGGCACATCAGTAAAAGATTCGCCGACAAAAATTCTGCCTGCCATTTCTTCCAGTTCCATACGGATTTTGCACGGTTTTTCCATATTGCCAAGCGGCATTGCCGGGCCCCCCCCCTTGAAAATAATACCGTCAGGATTGACTTTGAAATTGGTCATCATACCGCCGTTTGAGACATAAATATCAACGGGAGCTTTTTTCAAATCGATTTCTGCTTCAACAATAAATTTGTAATCTTTGTAAGGATAAATTCCGGG
>JAZRBX010000044.1:0-2383 GCA_045635285.1 Victivallaceae bacterium | reverse complement strand
AATCATTGTGTAATCTTGTAATTCCGGCTTTCCCAATCGGTATTCTTTGTAAACATTATTCCATTCATCAAACAGACGATCTAATTTGCTCAATAAATCTTTTTCTATGGAAGTATATAGACTCAAAAAACTATCACTTACTCTCGGACAACACATTTGTTTTCTCCCAGGATTATTTTTTGTTGTTTCTTCTGCCGATGTTGTGCTTTGCTATAGTCAGAAAGTTTGCCGGCTCCGGTTACTTCAATATATCATGTGATTTTTAGGAATTGCAATGCGAAAAAATCTTTGCTGTATATTTTTTTATAAAGCATTTCCATTTCTGCGTTTAAAATCAAGCCATACAGACAAATAACAATCAAAATCTGCTAAACTTGTTTGAGTCTTGGGATATATTTTCAACAGAAAATTTCTCTTTTGAAAATAATCAATGATCGGTTTTTCATTGTCATGCCACTGCCAGTGCAGGACTTCCCGGTTTTCAGGATCTTGAGAAACGGTAAAAGGTATCGGCATATCACTCTGATCATCCCGAGCATACATGTACAGATATTCTATGCCTTTTTCAATTTTTCCACGGAAAAACAATTCAGCCGCAGCCTTGAGACAACTGTCCTTGCCGGGAGCAGCAGCTTCCATATATTTGCTCAATAACCGCTCTCTCTGCAGCAGCTTTTTATGATTCTGCAGCCTGTTGAATTGTCCATTTATAACGGGTGTGTAAACGGAGAGCAAATTTTCTATTTCCAATTTTTCCAAATTCATGCTTTTCAAAAAAGCCAGACTGTCCAAATTGAAAAAACAGACTCCCGAATTTTCAATAATGAGGTTCCGCAGCTGTTTTAAATGGCCGAACTCCTGCAAACGGTAATAAGTTCCCGGGGCGTAATCGTTGATTTTCAGCGTGCGTAAATGCGGAAAATTTTGAAGTGCGGCGATGGCGTCGGCAGAAAATTCTGAAAAATGGAAGTATATATTTTTGAGATAAGGAAAACACTCCGCCATTTTCCTGATGAGTTCCGGACTGAAATAAGAAAGATCCACCTTAAGTTTTGTGATATGCTGTAAATGAGAAACTTCGTTTTTCAATCGTTCCAGGTACTCTGAACAATTCTCCTGATGTTCATCGTCATCAGACAACCCATAGATTTTCACCTCCGCCACTTCCTGCAATTCCTCCTCACTCAAGGAAGCAAGATCTCCCAACATGTACGAATAAAACCGTTTTTCTTCTGTTTCTTCCTCAAAATTATAAAACATTGTTTACACCTTTTACCAGTTTTACTATTACAGCTTCTAATATAGCATTCAATTTTTTGATTACAAATCTCAAAAGCCGATCTTGCCGCGGTTGTTTTCCTGTTTTCGGGGTGATTTTTTCATGCTGCTTTCCTGCTCCAATGCACTCAAGCGGGCGGAGTTGGAAACTTCATCAAGATAATACAAACTCTGCCGGACGGTGCGGAAATCTCCCGGAGTAAGATTTTCGATGGCCTCCAATCTCCGGCGTTCTGCAACAGTTAAACGCGAATGGAACATACGGCTGAAAAACGACAATTTTCCATAGTTATCCAGATAGTCAAAGCCCAGCTTGAAAGTGAACCTGCGCATGATTGCCGGATCAAGATTCTGTACAAAGTTGGTGGCTCCGATCATAATGCCGTTGAAGTTTTCCATCTGGTACAGAAGTTCGTTGACCTGCGTGACTTCCCAACTGCGGTTTGCCCGTTCACGGCTCTGCACAAGCCCATCGATCTCGTCCAGAAAAAGTATGGCGTGTTCGGCTTCGGCTTGCGCAAAAGCCGCTTTGATATTGTGTTCAGTTCCGCCGACATACATTGAAAGCAAGTCACTGCCCATCCTGACCGATACCTTTGAGCCAAGCACGCTGCCGAGGTACTTGACAAACTCGGTCTTGCCCGTTCCCGGAGGACCGGAAAGTAAGAGATTCATCCGCGGACGGTCAGGCGAATTCCCAGCCGGTTCGGTCTGAAACTTCCGCACCGCCGCCACGATTTTTTCAAGTTCAATATCCCCTTTGATATTCAAACCGTCAAGCGAATAATCCTTTGCCGGCAGAAGTTTGTCGTCCGAAACCGTGATGTTGAGCAGTTCGCAATGCTGAGCCATAAGTTTTTCCACCAGCTCATTGACTTCAGCTGGCGAAGAGGTCAGTTTCTTGACATTTCCCAGAACTTTGGTGATGATCCCGGCATTGACATTGTAACGGCAGGAAAACATTTCAGCCATTTGGTCATTGACCAGTGATTGCAATCCCATTTTTTTGATATTGTTCTGCCAGATGCTTTTGCGCTGAACTGCGTTCAGCGGTTCAAACCGCACAGAATAATCAAAACGGCGGCGGTTGGATTCATCCAATGCC
>JAZRBX010000043.1:0-3033 GCA_045635285.1 Victivallaceae bacterium | reverse complement strand
GGACCGTTCTTGCTGACAAAGGTGCAGAATAATAAATATTGTCTGCCTGATTATAAAGAGAAATCCGTTTCTGCGGGTTTCTCTTTTTTTGTTTGCCCGGTTCACGATAAAGGTTGTTTATGTTCGTGGATGTTTTTTTATATCATTGCGACATTATAAAAAATTAAAAAAATCTTTTTTGTGTTGTTTTTTTATATAAGTTTCAAAAAAAATCTTGATTTTGCGTTATTGGGATGTATAGTTTTTAAAAACAGGAAAGGGATTTTCTATGAATTTGACTTTTGATGATAAAAATTTTTACAATGACGGCAAACCATATTATTTCAATTCCGGTGAAATACATTACTATCGTGCCCCGAAAAGCGAATGGCGCAAGCGTCTGCAGCTTTTGAAAGATTCCTCATGCAATACTGTTGCTACTTATATCCCGTGGCGCACCCATGAAAAAATTGAGGGGGAATACCGTTTCGACCTCGGCGACAGTTTTACCGACCTTACTGAATTTCTTTCTGTCATCAAAGATATGGATATGAATGTCATCGTCCGTCCCGGTCCTTATACTTATTCTGAATTGATGGTTGACGGCCTGCCTGATTATCTGCTTGAAAAATATCCTGAAATCCTTGCAAAAAACAAAAAAAATCAGCCGATTGCAGAATCGACTGTAACTTATCTGCATCCGATTTTTCTGGAGAGAACAAGACTTTTTTATCAGAGAGTATGCAAAATTTTGCGTCCTTTCCTCAAATGCAACGGCGGTCCGATTATTATGATCCAGCTGGATAATGAAACTTTCGGCGTTCAGAGTTGGCGCGGTTCTTTCGATTACAGTGAAGTTTTGTGGAAAACCGACTGCCGTTACGGAAAATTCCTCGAAGAACGGTACAAAACTGTCGATTTCCTCAATCAGAGATACGGAACATGCTGGAAAAGTTTTGCCGAAGCTGATCCCTGTGTTGATCTCGCTGATCCTGCGGCGGCATTGCTTCAGGAAAAAGATTATGTGGATTTCTCCTGTCTGTACGGTGCTGTATTCCTGAAAACGCTTGCCTCTTTCCTTGAGGAAAACGGTATAACCAATACAGTTTTGTGCAATAATGCAGGTTCGCCCAATTTGTTCGCCTGTCTGAAAGAGACTTATGGCGCATTCGGCAGTAATTTTGTGATCGGTGCCGACCATTATTGGAATCTGGGTATCTCCTGGGGACAGAATAATCCGACTTTGCAGAGATTTATGTACCATTATATCTCCTGCGAGATCATGCGCAGCAGAAAACGTCCTGCGTGGGTGCCGGAATTTCAATATGGCAGTGTGTCTGCATTCCCTCCGGTAAGAGCGGAGGATTTGAGTTGTGCATTGTTCACTCATTTCGGTTTCGGGATGAGAGGGCATAACGGTTATGTTTTCAGCGGCGGGCCGAATCCTCCGGGTGATGGCTGGAGTTGTCAGATTTATGATTACTATGCTCCTGTTTCAGCACGGGGGGAGGTGCGTCCGACCTATTATGCGACAAAAGATTACCATGAATTCATCGGCAGAAATCCGCAATTTTTTGACAGCGTGCTTGATTATGATTTGCCGGTACTTTTTGATTTCAATATCTACCGTCAGTCAAACAACAATCTCATCGACAGTGATAATACTGTCGGTAATGCGGAAATTTCCAATTTCTTTTCGATGGGAATCTGTGCATGCGGACTTACTTCGGGTATAATTCCGAATTTGCTTGATATGGATGATGATTTTGATATGAATTTGAAAAATCTCTGTGTCGTTTCCAATGGTATCATGCGCCGTTCTTTGCAGGAAAAACTTGTCGAATACATGCAAAACGGCGGTAATCTGCTTCTTTTCGGGGCTGTTCCTGTTTATGATGAGTTTCATCAGGAGTGCCGTATCCTGGCGGATTCCTGCGGCATGAAAGCGGTTCACCGCATGAATTGCACCTCCCGCTGTTTTGACTTCAATGATATTGAGGGCGAAACCGTCTTCAACAGCGGAGCGGTTTTCCTCTCTGAATCACTCCCTGATGGCGCAAAAGAGCTTCTCGTTGAGTGCCGCAGCGGCAAGATCGCCGCTTATTCGATTGCGGTCGGTAAAGGCAAACTTGTTTATTCCGGTACTCTGTTCTCTATGGCATGTGAATCTCACAACCGCTATTTTATGAAACTTTTTGCAGAAGTCGGCGGCGAGATCCGTTTCAAATCCGACAATATGTGGATGCTTCCCGTCCGTCAGAAAGTCGGAGATGATACATATTTCTTTTTCACCAATGCCTCAACTTCCGTGCATGAACTCAACAGCTCATATCAGGCCGACGGCAGTTTTTTAAATTTGCCGACATTGAAACTCAACCCCATGGATGTGAAAATCATTCGCCTGTCAGACGGCAAATTCTCCATCCTCCGTTGAAAAATAAAACAGTTTTCAGAAACGCTCTGTCCACCATTGTGGATAGAGCGTTTTTTTCAGGGGGCTGGCTGTACCCCCGCGTTACATCCGCTTTGTTTTTTCAGGGGGCTGATTGCGCCCCCCGAACCCCTGCAAGGGGATGTCCATCCCCGTTTTGTTACGCTGGCGCGTGATGTCGGGCGGCGGTGGTTGTGTCGGGCATGTTCAATTGTGGCAAAATGTTTCCTTTGACCTCCCTCTTTTTTGAGGAATGACAAAGAAAATCTTTTGCCACGGTTGCCACGAGGAGGAGATTGTCGTTCAATATCCCCCCATCCTCTCTCTTTAAATTTTTTGGCTTTGAATTAAACATCAATTGATAATAAAAAAAATGAGTGGTTTGGGGTATAGTGTTTTGCGAAAGCAAAATACGGCAATACCCCAATGTGGCGAAGTCCGGCGGAAGATTTGATTGCTCATTCCGCAGCGTTACATCCGCTTTAAAATACGGGAGGAGCAATCGAAAATTCCGCCGAAAAACAGCCAGACACCACCACAGCCGCCCGACATCACGCGCCAGCGTAACATCGCTCCGGGGCGTACCCGGCTGCGGGGTTTCTGGGGGTGCAATCAACCCCCAC
>JAZRBX010000042.1:0-5520 GCA_045635285.1 Victivallaceae bacterium | reverse complement strand
TGATGATAAAAAATATCCACATAATCCAACTGCATCCGCTTCAAACTCTGATCGCAGCTTGCTATCAGACTTTTGCGTGAGCCCCATTCTCCGAAAGGTCCGCTCCACATGCGGTAGCCGGCCTTGCTTGAAATAACAAGTTCATCACGGTATTTTTTGAAATCAGAGGCAAAAATTCTGCCGAAATTCTCCTCCGCAGAACCAGGTTCAGGACCGTAATTATTGGCCAGATCAAAATGAAAAATCCCGCAATCAAATGCTCTTCTCAACATCGCCCCTGCATTTTCAAAGGAGTCAACACTACCGAAATTATGCCACAACCCGAGTGAAACAGCAGGCAATATCAAACCGCTTCTGCCGCATCTTCTCTGATCCATAACATCGTAACGGTCAGCATTTGCTTCGTAATCTTTCATTTTATCTCCTTTTTTTAGTATTTGCCCTCGGGAATAACTTCAAGCCAATAGCCGTCGGGATCTTCACAGAAATAAATCCCCATCTCTTCATTTTCATAACAGACACATCCCATTTCTTTGTGATGAGCGAGAGCTTTTTCATAATCATCGACCTTGAACGCAAGGTGAAATTCATTATCTCCGAGGTCGTATGCTCTGTCCATATCCCGCAGCCATGTAAGTTCAAGTGCATGAGAACTGCTGCCGTTGCCGAGATAAACAATTATAAAACTCCCGTCGGGAGCAGTGATCCTTTTCTGCTCATTCAAACCGAAAGCGTCGGCGTAAAATTTCATACTTTTTTCAAGATCTGCGACATTAAAATTATTATGCACCATTCTGAATTGCATTTTAAACTCCTTTTTTGCAAAATGTTCTTTTCTACTTTAATGTATCGGTATTTTTCATAAGTT
The DNA here is from genome assembly GCA_045635285.1 of Victivallaceae bacterium. GTDB lineage: Bacteria > Verrucomicrobiota > Lentisphaeria > Victivallales > Victivallaceae > RGIG5270. The sequence goes on along the minus strand of JAZRBX010000042.1, from coordinate 4,652 downwards.
CAAGTGATTTTTTCAATAACAATAAAAGTTTTTCAATTTTTTTCAAAATGCCGCTTGAAATTCAATTAGTCAGTGATATATTAAGACATGAAATAATTTAGATACTAAACAAAAAAAAGGAATCTCAAAATGGAAAACATACAATTTTTTGAAGATTATGCAAAAATGGAAAATCTTTGGGAAAATTTTATATCACAAGAGGTTTCCTGCCGCAACTCATCTGCACTCGGCATGACCGCATTGAGAATATGCTATTATGTGGTCAAAAATCCGAATTGCGCATTGAAAGAAATCGCTTTGTCGCTAAATATCTCCCTCGGTTCAGCCTCTCAAATGGTCCGGGCAATGACCGAAAGCGGACTTCTGAAATGTTCCGTCAACAGCGATGACCGCCGCCGCATCTGCATTATTCCGACAGTTATTCTTTCTGATTTTTTTGACCGCCTCTGAAAAAATCAGCCTGTGTTCAGCGCACAATTGTTTTTATCTTCAATCTCTCAAAGTTCCTGAACTCTCCCTGTGTGATACGGAGAGTGTCAAAATTTGCTGAAAAAGATAAAAAATTTAGTCTCATCTAATTTGCAATATTTTTTTGTTGTGTTATATTATCAGAAACATATATTATTAAAACAGGTATTGCTGTATGAAAAAACATTTCAAAATCGCTCTTGTCGGAAACCCGAACTGCGGAAAAACATCCATATTCAACATGCTTACCGGCGCCAGACAGCATGTCGGAAATTATCCCGGCGTAACCGTGGAAAGCAAATCGGGCAACTTCAATATCAACGGCATAAAAATCGAACTCGTAGACATGCCGGGAGTCTATTCTCTGAGTTCTTCCTCTCCCGAAGAAGAGGTCGTTTTTCAGGAACTTACCAAACCCGGTATCGACCTCATACTCAATGTCATTGACTCCTCAATCCCGCAGCGCAGTCTTTATCTTACGACCCAGCTTGCCGAACTGCACATTCCCATGCTGCTCGCTTTCAACATGAGCGATGATGCCAAGAAAAAAGGTCTCAAATTCGACATCCCGAAACTTGAAAAATATTTCGGTTCTCCGATAGTTCAAACCGTCGGAAGCAAATCTGACGGAGTGCGTCCTTTGCTCGAAAAACTTGCTGCAACACTGCAGGAACTTGACGATCACGGCGTTCCCATGCTCTCCTACGGTGCAGATATTGACGATGCGATCAATGCCGTTGCTCAAAAAATCGACGATCTTGATATTGCTGCCTACAAACATGTTCCATCCCGTTTCTTTGCCATCAAACTTCTCGAACATGATAAAGCCATGCAGAAGCTTACTGAATTTGCCCCCGTCTACGATGAAGTTGAGGAACAGATCAGACACTTGTGGAAAAAACATGCCATTGAAGCAGATACTTTTATGGCGGACTGCCGTTACGCCATGCTCGCAGGTGCATGCCGCAACACTATTTCAATGACTCTGGAAAAACAGAGGGAAATCTCCGACAAAATCGACATGGTCCTGACCAACAAATTTCTTGGATTGCCGCTTTTTCTGCTGATTATTTACGCAACATTCTGGTTTACTTTCACCTGTGCAGAACCGTTTATGGGCTACATTGAATCATTTTTCGGCTATTTGAGCAATACGATCAAAAATCTCTGGCAGCCGGAAACAATGCCGTATCTCCGCAACCTTATAACCGACGGGATCATCGGCGGTGTCGGAGGAGTTATCGTTTTTCTGCCGAACATCCTGTTTCTGTTTTTCGCCATTGCCATTCTGGAAGACTCCGGCTACATGTCAAGAGCGGCATTTGTCATGGACGGAATCATGCGCCGTTTCGGTTTGCAGGGGCGGTCATTTGTACCGCTGGTTCTGGGATTCGGCTGTACGGTTCCCGCCATTATGGCAACGAGAGTTATTGAATCAGAACGCGACCGCAAAATCACAATCATGATCCTGCCTTTGATGAGCTGCGGGGCAAGACTTCCGATTTATGCACTTATCATTCCTGCATTTTTCGCCGCAGAGTATCAGGCGACGGTAATGTGGATAATTTACCTTATCGGAGTGATTGTCGCATTGATTGCGGCAAGGCTGCTCAAATCCACCCTTTTCAAGGGCGAAGGCGAAATTTATCTTATGGAACTTCCCCCCTACCGCCTGCCGACCGCCAAAAGTCTGATGCTTCACATGTGGGACAGAGGCAGGATGTATTTGCAGAAAGCGGGAACTATCATCCTTTTTACCAGCATAATTCTCTATATTTGCAATACATTCCCGGTCAAAAAGGAATTCAGCAGAAATTATGATTCCGAAATTGCCAAAATCGAAGAGGCCGCTGATTTGAACTCCGAAGAAAAAGAAAACGCCGTATCAGCAATCAGAAATGAACAGCTCGCTGAAAAAATGGAATACACCATCTCCGGCAGAGTCGGCAAAACTCTCGAAGTTATTTTCAAACCCATTGGCTTTGACTGGAAAATAAGTACCGCATGTGTCGGAGCATTATCCGCCAAAGAGGTATTCGTTTCACAGCTCGGCATCATTTATGCAGAGGGAGAAATCGACGGAGAATCAACTCCGCTCCGCCGTCATCTTGTAAAAAATTACACTCCGCTTCAAGGGTTCTGTATTATGCTTTTCTGTTTGCTCTCCATCCCCTGCCTTGCAACTCTGGCAGTTACGCGCAGAGAGATGAATTCATGGAAAATGGCAATAGCAGAAGCCGCCGGATTGTTTATTCTGGCTTATGCGGCAACATTTATCGTATATAATCTCGGCATGCTGTTCGATATCGGCAATAAATTAATAGGATGACAATAAAAATGGAAACTGTTTTAAATTTTATTCAGCAATATGTTATTGCATTATGGCAGGTTTTCTCTGCCATGTCGCCGTGGCTGCTTATTGGGTATCTGCTTGCCGGGATCATTGCCTTTTTGATGCCGCATGAAATGGTCAAACGCCACCTTGCCGACGGCAGTTTCAAATCTATCGTCAAAGCGGTTCTGCTGGGAGTTCCCCTGCCGCTTTGCTCCTGCGGAGTCATTCCTGTTGCGGCATCGCTCCGTCAGGAGGGAGCAAACAAGGGTGCAACAAGTGCATTTTTCATTTCAACACCGCAAACCGGCATTGACAGTTTCATTCTGACATGGAGCATGCTCGGCTGGCCGCTGGCACTGGTAAGAGTATTTATTGCATATATTACCGGGCTTGCGGGCGGATTTGCAGTTGCAAGAAACTGCCCCGATACCGAAATTGAAAAACAACCGGCAAAAGAAGAAAAAAAATGTTGCTGCTGCTGTCATTCAGCCGCCCCTGCCCCGCAGAAAAAAGATTGGAAAAAAGCTCCGCAGTTCATTCTCTATTACGGATTTATCAAAATGCTCAAAAGCATGTCGCCTTCTCTCATGCTCGGTATGCTTATTGCCGCATTTATCCAGATGATCGTGCCTGACAATTTCAATGCGGAATTTTTCGGCAACAGGATGTATCTGGAATTTATTGCGGTGGTTCTGCTTGCCCTGCCGCTGTATGTCTGTTCAAGTGCGTCTGTCCCTGTTGCGGCGGCACTGGTTCTCAAAGGATTTTCACCGGGAGCGGCACTGGTATTTCTGGTTGCAGGACCGGGGATAAGTTCAGTTTCAATAACTTCAATGAAAGCGATGATTGGCAGCAAAGCGACAGTGATTTCCGTCATTGTGATCGCTCTTTGTGCAGTAATCGGGGGCATTGCCGTAAATCTTTTCAATATTCCGTTCAATATTCCTGATATTTACGAACAGACACACAGCAGCATGCATTATGTAAAAAATATCAGCGGGATAGTTTTCGGCATCTTGATCGCTTACGCATTCTACAACAGGTACTTAAAAAAATAAGCAAATTTTTATGACAGTCAAAATAAAAACTGCGGCAGTTTACTGCGGTTCATCCGAACCGTTACAACAAATTTACACCGAAGCGGCGGCGGAACTCGGCAGATTTCTCGCCGATAACAAGATCACTCTCGTTTTCGGCGGTTCAAACTGCGGAACGATGAAAACTCTCGCCGACAGCGTTATTGCCGCCAACGGCAAAGTAATCGGAGTTTTTCCTGCGGAACTTTCGCAGGAACTTCTGCATAAAAATCTTGACAAGGTCTATTTCAGCAGCGATCTTGCCGAACGCAAAAACAAAATGTTTGAACTTGCCGATATTCTGATCGCCCTCCCCGGCAGTATCGGCACATGGGATGAATTATTTGATGCGCTGGCGGTATGCAAAATTTCAGGCGGCAAAGTCTCAAAAACTGTCATAGCATTAAATATCAACGGATTTTATGAGCCGCTGAAACAACTTCTGAAAAACAGCGAAACTGCCGGATTCAGTTCTGCGGAAACTGCGGCGATGCTGAATTTTGTTGATAAAGTGGAAGATTTATCAAAAATTTTATGATTTTTTATTGACTTTTTTTGAAAAACGATATATATTTCAAGCAGTCCAAAAAACAAAATAAGGAGGTTTATTATGGAACTTAAAGGAAGCAAAACAGAAGCAAATTTGTGGTATGCATTCGCCGGTGAATCACAGGCTCGCAACAAATACAGCTATTTCGCAAGCAAAGCAAAAAAAGACGGTTTTGAACAGATTGCCGCCTTCTTTGAAGAAACCGCAAATAACGAAAAAGAAC
>JAZRBX010000041.1:0-3179 GCA_045635285.1 Victivallaceae bacterium | reverse complement strand
ATTTTTCTTTTGTTCTTGACTAAATCTGAAACGGTTGTATATTATTTGTGAATCTGTATTTTATATATATTATAAAACCAAAAGGAGAATTTTATTATGTGTGCAAAAGCCAAAAGCGATCTGTATAAAGCAGCAGGTGTTGATATCGACCTCGCAACCAATCTGCTCGGCAAAGTCAAATCCAAAATTTCACAGTCTCGCCGTCCTGAAATGCTCGCTCCCATCGGCGGTTTCGGCGGACTCTTTCAGATCGACCTCTCCAAATACAAAAACCCCGTCATGGTTTCAAGTATTGACGGCGTAGGCACAAAACTCATGATCGCCATGATGATGGAAAAATACGATACCGTAGGTCACGACATCGTAAACCACTGTATTGACGATATATCCGTTCAGGGTGCTGAACCTGTTTACTTCATGGACTATATCGGTATCGGCAAACTCCGCAGTCCCTTGTATGAACAGGTCCTCGGCGGTATCGCCGACGCCTGTATCGCCGCAAACTGCGCCGTTCTCGGCGGCGAAACCGCTGAAATGCCCGGCATGTACGGCAATGATTTCGACCTCGTCGGCGTCATCACCGGTATTGTTGAAAAAGACAAAATCATCACCGGTGAAAAGATCCGTCCCGGTCATGTTGCTATCGGTCTCGGTTCCAGCGGTTTGCATACCAACGGTTTCAGCCTTGCCCGCAAAATCGTTTTTGAACAGTGCAGATACGATGTCCGCACCTATCTGGACGAACTCGGTGAAACCGTCGGTGAAGCATTGCTCAAACCCCACATCTGCTATTACAGCGCAATCAAACGCGCTATGAATGAAAATATCAACCTCGATGGTATCGCTCATATCACCGGCGGCGGTCTTTATGACAATGTGCCCCGCATTCTCCCCGAAGGAACAGCTGTCCGCTTCGATGTCAGCGATATGCCTGTTCCCCCGATTTTCAAACTTCTCGTTGAAAAAGGCGGCGTTGACAAAGTTGAAGCATACCGTGTTTTCAACATGGGTGTCGGTATGGTCTGGTTTGTTCCCGCATCTGATGCAGATGCTTCTCTCAAAATCGCCCGTGAATGCGGTTTTGAAGCTCATATCGTCGGCGAAGTTGTTTCAGGCGACCGTGATGTAACCGTACTTTAAGAGGTGCTTATGGATAGAAACCGGATACTGCCTGAAAAAATCGAAGATGCTCTTTCCAAAGCGAAAAAAGCATTCTCCGAACTTGCAGATTCGGTTCAGTTCCCGAATAACGACAATACAGAGGAGCATATTCTTGCCGCTCTGATAAAAACCCTGCTTGCCCCGGAACGGGAAATCAACTCCACCGATGTGGAGAATTTCCGCATGGTCTGGGGCAAATCATTTTCAAGCAAAGATGTTGATCGTATCGTTGCTGAACTCTATGACAGTTCCAATATCACTGTCGAAGAAGCAGCAGGTGCCCTGAAAAATTTTTCCTCACTCAATCAGGAACTGCTTTTTTCAAATTTTGCGGAACTTCTTTCATCATCCGATGATCAGGGCAATGCGGAACTTTTTCTCTTCGCGCTTGCCGAAGCGACAGATTTTGCCACTGACAAATTGAAAAATATCATCCTGCAGGCAAAACAGAAAAGTGCAAAACACAAAAAACTTTTAAGTTCCGGTGCAGGCATACTTGCAACTTTGGTGATTCTGCTCATTTTCGTACTGACGGCGACATGGCTCAAATCTGTCATTTTCGGTCTGATACTTGCCGCACTCATGTTCCCTGCCGAACAATATTTTGAACACAGACTGAAACAAAAAAAGGGTATTGCCTACTATTTTTTCAATGCATGTGAAAAATTCACCGACTTCATCAAAGGTATTTTCACCTCCGCCAAATTCCGTCCGACTGCCGCAGAAAAAAAGAAGAAACAGAACGAATTACGCATACGCCACGCCGTTTCTTTGAGCTGTATTCTTCTGGCATTCATCGTTATTTCCATAAGTTCATTTTTCTGGATACTGTCGGCGGGTTACTTCAGTTCAGCACGGCAGGCGGTAAGAGATTTTATGACTCCCTCCCCGGTCGAAAACACTGATCCTGCCGCCTCTGAAAACGAAAAACATATCTCCCATATAACTTACAAAATTCAGCTTTTTCTCGAAGAAAACCGTCAGAAATTTGAAGCTAATCCCGTTATCAAAAATCTTCTGGCCGAAGCCTCAAAAATCCTGAAACACCCAGACACTCAACAGCAGTTGATGGAAATGATCGTTAAAAAAACAGGCGGCATTCTGAATTTTACCACCAATATCCTCGGTGCGCTGGCGGTTTTTCTGCTTGATTTACTGCTTACGATATTCTTTTTCCTGCTCTTTCTGACCCAAATGGCTCAATTTGCCGAACGGAGCAGAAACAAAAAACAAAACTATATCGTCCGCTCAATTTTCAGCGGCAACTGGCTGCCGCGCACCAGCGAAGAAAGCATTGAGGAAACAGAACGCATCATTAACGAAATACTGCACAAACTCAAAGTCTGGCTGAGAGGTTATCTCTCTTTGATGTTCATTGACTTTACTGTTTACACCGTGGTATTTTACTTCCTCGATGTGCCGTACTTCCTGCTGCTCGGCATGATTGCCGGCTGCGGTATTCTGCTTCCTTTCATCGGGCCGATTTTAAGTGCCTGTATCACCTGTATAGTAACTATTGCCTGCGGAGATGCAACGGCATTCCAGCTGGCAGGAATCATTATTATTTACCTCCTGCATAACGGCATAACGGAGCAATTCATACTCTATCCGTCAGTTATCGGAGAATCTCTCGGACTTACGACTCTGGAAACAATTATCGTGGTACTTCTCGGCGGCATGTTTGCCGGAGCTACCGGTATGATCTTCTCGATCCCCACCGCCGCAGTTATAAAATACCTCGTACCGCGTATCTATCAATACTGGAATCCCGCCAAAAAACGGACAGAATAAAACATTCTGCGATCAAAAATATCGGGACAAAAAATACTGCAATGACATTTGTCCCCCAAAACCAAGAAGATCCGTCAAGGTATATTGAAAATATTTCAAATGGTACTCAAAAGTGCTTGATGCTTTTCTGCGGAATCTTCAGCAAAACTCTCCGATACCGCTCAAAGCGGCTTTTTTCCCGAATCAAGGCATAAGAAAACCCTCTTGAGATTGCTCTCAAGAGGGCT
>JAZRBX010000040.1:0-4079 GCA_045635285.1 Victivallaceae bacterium | reverse complement strand
AACCTCTAACGGATCAATTCCGTTTCCTAAAGACTTAGACATCTTTCTTCCTTGGCTATCTCTTACAATACCATGAATAAAGATAGTATCAAACGGAACTTCTCCCATATGCTCAATACCGGAGAACATCATTCTTGCAACCCAGAAGAAGATAATATCATAACCGGTAACTAACGTACTTGTAGGATAAAAATACTTCAAATCTTCGGTAATTTCTGGATAACCTAATGTTGAGAAAGGCCACAATGCAGATGAGAACCAAGTATCAAGAACATCCTCGTCTTGAACTATATGAGAACTTCCGCACTTGGTACAAACCTTAATATCTTCTTTGCTAATAATCATTTCGCCACAATCTTGGCAATAATAAGCAGGAATTCTATGTCCCCACCATAATTGACGTGAAATACACCAGTCGCGAACGTGTTCCATCCAGTTAAAGTAAATTTTAGAAAATCTTTCTGGGGTGAATTTAACTTTTTTATTTTTAACAACTTCGATAGCAGGTTTAGCAAGTGGTTCCATTTTCACAAACCATTGCTTTGAAACGATTGGTTCAACAGTCTTTTTACATCTATAACAATGTCCAACGTTGTGGTGAAGTGGTTCTATTTTTTCTAGATAGCCTAATTCTTTAAGTTTTTCAACAACTTTTTGTCTGCACTCAAGTGAATCCATACCATTGAACTCACCTGAAAATTCATTCATTGTTCCGTCGTCATTCAACACTCTAACAACAGGGAGATTATGTCTTAACCCAACCTCAAAGTCGTTAGGATCGTGTGCGGGGGTAATTTTAACAGCTCCCGTGCCGAATTCTAATTCAACATAATCGTCAAAAACAATAGGGATTTCCTTATTAACCAGTGGGAGAATTAAAGACTTACCTTTCATTTCAGCATATCTTTTATCTTTAGGGTTAACAGCCACTGCTGTATCGCCAAACATAGTTTCAGGACGGGTCGTTGCGACCACGAGGAAACCTGAACCGTCAGTCAGAGGATATTTGAAATGATAAAATTTACCGGGAACATCACGATAGATGACCTCTTCATCAGAAAGCGCACTTTTGGCGACAGGGCACCAGTTGATCATGCGCTGACCGCGGTAGATGTATCCTTTGTTGTAAAGTTCGATAAAAACTTTCTGAACAGCATCACTCAAACCTGCATCCATGGTGAAGCGTTCTTTTTCCCAGTCACAGGAAGATCCGAGAGTACGGAGCTGTTTGATAATAGTGCCGCCGTACTGTTCTTTCCAAGCCCAGACTCGTTTGATGAATTCATCTCTGCCGAGTTTATCACGGCCGGTATTTTCCTCTTTGCGGAGATATTTTTCCACGCGGGCTTCAGTAGCGATACCTGCATGGTCAGTACCGGGGAACCAGCTGACTTCGTAACCTTTCATGCGGTGATAGCGGCAGAGGATGTCCTGCAAAGTATTATTGAGGACATGACCGAGAGTCAGGATACCGGTAACGTTGGGAGGCGGAATAACAATGGAGTAAGGTTTTTTGTCTTTATTGGCAGTGCCGTGAAAATACTTACGATCTTCCCAGATGGGATACCATTTTTTTTCAATATTGCCTGGCTCGTAAGCCTTCGGCATTTCGTTATTGCTCATATTTCACACTCTGTTTTGTTTTTGTTTGACGCAAACGGACTTTCCGCCTGAAAAACAGGAGAAAAGTCCGACAAAAAGCAAGCTTGAAACAAGCCGCTTACAAATTTTCTACAACGAGGTCGCCGACTTCAGTTGTGGTGTAACCCATTTTGCCTGCGGCCATGGATTTCAGTTTCTGTCCGGTAACGAACATAACGCTGTTTTCGATAGCTTTGGCGGCTTCGCGTTCACCGAGGAAGTCAAGCATCATGCCTGCTGCACCGACTGCGGCGAGCGGATTGATGATGTTCATGCCGGTATATTTGGGAGCAGAACCGCCGATAGGCTCAAACATGCTGACGCCGTTGGGATTGATGTTGCCGCCTGCGGCAATACCCATACCGCCCTGGGTCATAGCACCGAGGTCAGTAATGATGTCGCCGAAGATATTGCAGGTAACGATAACGTCAAACCATTCGGGATTTTTGACCATCCACATGCAGGTTGCATCAACGTGGCAGTAAGCGGTTTTGACATCGGGATAATCTTTGGCAACTTCGTAGAAAACTCTTTCCCAGAGACCGAAGACATAGGTGAGAACATTAGTTTTGCCGCAGAGAGTGACCTGTGCGATTTTGCCGGCTTTTTTGTCCTCATCGGAGAGACCTCTCCAGGGTGTTTCCTTGCTGTGGCGTTTGCGTGCTTCTTCAAAAGCGAAACGGCAGCAGCGTTCGACCTGTGAATAATTGTAAACCATTGACTGGATGGCAACTTCATCTTTGGTACCCTGCTGGCTGTTGCCGCCGATACCGGTATAGATACCGCCGGTATTCTCACGGACAACGACATAGTCGATATCTTCGATTGACTTGTTTGCGAGCGGAGTTTCAACGCCGGGATAAAGTTTGACAGGACGCAAGTTGATATACTGATCAAGTTCAAAGCGGAGTTTGAGGAGGATACCTTTTTCGAGGATACCGGGTTTGACTTTGGGATTACCGATGGCACCGAGGAAAACGGCGTCGAATTTTTTCAGCTGCTCTGCGGCATCTGCGGGGAGGATTTCACCGGTTGCAAGATAATGTTCACCGCCCCAGGGGAATTCAGTAGTTTCGACATTGAAGCCGAATTTAGCAGCAGCGGCGCGGAGGACTTTAAGACCTTCTGCGACAACTTCGGGACCGGTACCGTCACCGGGGATAACAGCCAATTTGTAAGTTTTCATTTTGATCTCCTTTGAAATACAGTTATTATAAGTAAAAAACATTTTCTGTAATATACTGCAAAAGCCTTGAAAATCAAGGTTTTTTATATAAAAATACACCGATTTTCATAAAAGTTTGAGTTTTGATTTGCTTTTTATTACCAAGTCAGGTATATTAATCGTCAAAATAACAACGAAAGGAAAAAATTATGCACAAAAATGATCGCATTTTCGTCGACGGCATGGCAACCGTCAAAATGGTTGACGGCGTTATCCACATGTCTTTTTTCAACAACATCAACAATCAGCGTGAAAACTGCGGCGAAATCTGCATGAGCCAACAAGCTTTCCTCAACGCTTTCGGCGCTATGGAAAATCTCATCGATCAGCTCGTCAACGCCGGTATCGTTCAACGCAATACCGAAAAAACTTCACAAGAAGCCCCGCAGGCAGTTACCGAATCCCCCAATTTTTCATAACGATCTGAAAAATCGGTCTGCAATCAGGAAGTTCCGGAAATTCTAATTCCGGAACTTCTTATTTTTTTATACTAAATGCTTATTTTTATCAGTTTTTCATAAAATCTTTTGCCGAACTTGTTATTCATCCGCCAAACAGTATAATATCTCCAACCGCAACCAAAGGAGGTATTATGGCATCCGTCAAACTTTACAACAAAACAGGCGATGAAAAAGCAATCAAAATTCAGGAAAATCTCAAAAATCATTTCGGCAAACTCCCAAATGTCTTCAAAGCCATGGGAAATAACGGCGAATTTCTTGAAAGTGCAATAAAACTCGCCGACTGCTCCGGCAAAAACCTCGACCCGAAAACCAGAGAACTCATCATGATCGCCGTAAGTGCCGTCAACGGCTGTACTTACTGCCTCGACGCTCACCGCTCCGCCGCTCTCAAAATCGGGATCACCGATGAAGAAATAACTTCTGCCCTTGAAGTCGCCTCAACGATCACGCTTTTTAATACTTTCAACAAAGCGATCGACCTCGACAGCGACCTCAAAAGCAAATAAAAGATAATTTTTATGAGCGGGAGAAGAAAAAACTTGCCGCAACAAGTTTCTTCTCCTGCCTCCCCTTTTCCCAAACCTTTTCATGGAACTTTTCTTTTATTTTACACAAAAAAAGAAAAGTTCCTTTCAAATTTCAGAAAACTTTTTATTCTCAATTACCTGCCCGTATTGAGAGCAGAGCCATTTTTATCCTTGCGCTTTATTCTCATTGAGCGGAGACAGTTGCAGTATCTTTTTCGGGGT
>JAZRBX010000039.1:0-7476 GCA_045635285.1 Victivallaceae bacterium | reverse complement strand
GTTTCCTGTTCCATGGTGCATTCGAGAACGCCTGCGCGGGTAAGACCTTCAGCTTTGGCGATAGCGAGAGCGACTTCACGGGCTTTGCCGGAGGGGTTCTGACGGACTGCGATCAATCCGGGAACGCCGAAACCTTCAACGAAGCGTTTGCGTTCTTCAGTACCGGGGCTTTTGGGAGCGACCATGATGACGTCGACATCAGCGGGGGGAACGATTTCGCCGAAAACATAAGCAAAACCGTGTGAGCAGGAGAGAGTTTTGCCTGCGGTAACGTAGGGTTCGATTTCAGCTTTGTAGATGGGGCCGTGGTTTTCATCGGGGAGGAGGAGGTGAATAACATCGGCTTTTTTGGCAGCATCGCTGACAGAGAGGACTTCAAAACCGTCCTGAGTTGCGGCGTCCCATGATTTGCCGGGACGGGCACCGATAACGACATTGAGGCCGGAATCTCTCATGCAGAGAGCCTGGGCGCGGCCTTGTGCACCATAGCCCATGACGGCAATGGTTTTTCCGTTCAATACGCTGAGATCAGCAGCATCATCGTGAATGATTTCCATTTTTAACTCCTTTAAGTTTATGGATTGAGGTTATACAAAAGTACAATTACAGTTAATATAACACTCTTTGTATCTTTGTCAATAAAATTAAACGAAAAAAACGCTTATTATTTGAAAAAGTGCGTTTTCGGGGTTATTTTATATGGAAATACAAATCAGAAAAATAGAAAATTATCAGAATATAAGGATGTTTTTTATGGAACGTGAATCTTTGAAATCGAGAATAGGTTTTTTGTTTCTGGCGGCAGGATGTGCGATAGGGCTCGGCAATGTCTGGCGGTTTCCATTTGTTACAGGTGAAAACGGCGGCGGAGCATTTGTACTGCTGTATCTTGTTTTTCTGGCGATACTCGGCGTGCCTGTGCTGATCATGGAACTTGCAATCGGCAGGGCATCGAGAAAAAATTATGTCGGAGGTTTTACTGCACTTGCCAATTCCAAACCGGGGGTATGGAGATTTTTTTCGACGGTTTTTTACAGCGGCACATTGATACTTATGATGTATTATACCACTGTATCGGGGTGGCTGATCTATTACATGTACAGTTACGGAACAGGAACGATAAGCAAATGTGCGGACAACGCGGCGATCGGTAATTTTTTTGATACCTTGCTGGCATCCCCCGGTACAATGACGATTTTTATGATGATCGGGGTATTGCTGACAGGATTGATATGCAGTATGGGATTGCAGAAAGGTGTTGAAAATATTGTCAAATGGATGATGGGACTGCTCTTTGTGCTTCTGCTGGTGCTGTGTGTCAAAGGTCTGCTGCTGCCGGGAGCAGGTGAGGGAATGAAATTTTATCTTACTCCTGATTTTTCAAAATTCAGCGGCAATTCGCTCGGCAAGGTGGTTTATGCGGCATTGGGACAGGCGTTTTTCACTTTGAGTATCGGTATCGGAAGCATGGAAATTTTCGGAAGTTATATCGGCAAAACTCATACACTCTTGAAAGAAGGTATGTATATTGTAATCCTTGATACCTTGATTGCTCTTTGTGCAGGGGTATTGATTTTTTCTGTTTGCGCCTCCTATAAAGTTCCGGTCGGCGGCGGGCCCGGTTTGATTTTTGTCAGTCTGCCTAATATTTTCAATGATATGGCAGGCGGCAGAGTATGGGGCATGTTGTTTTTCTTCTTTCTGACATTGGCGGCAATGACCACATTGATTGCAGTTTTTGAAGCTATGATAGCCTATCTGATGGACGAATTCAAATTCCGTCGAACGGCTGCGGCATGGTCGGTAACTTTGACGGTGCTGCTTCTTTCATTGCCCTGCATTTTGGGATTTAATGTCTGGAAAAGTTTTGAACCGCTGGGCAGTGGTACAAACATTCTTGATTTGGAAGATTTCATCGTCAGTATGAATCTTCTGCCGCTCGGCTCATTGATGATCGTTATTTTCTGCACCAATAAATTCGGCTGGGGCTGGAAAAATGCAATTGAAGAAATCAATGCAGGTAAGGGGCTCAAATTCGTAGATTGGTGTTATTTGTACTGTAAATATCTGCTGCCCCTCATAATCATCGGCATTTTTATTGTCGGCTATATTTCCCAATTCTGCTGAAAATCAACAGTTTTACAGATCGTTGACAGCAGTTTTTCCGGAATCAGTAGAGTTTTTCTGCTTTTGACTTGATAAACTGCAAAGTTTTTTTGAAGCCGATGCGGTCAAGCATATCTTTCATCATGCGGTAACCGTCGCCGTAAACTGGGTCGGGATTGATTTTTTTGCGTTTATTGAGATTGCTTTTTTTGACATAGTCGTTGAATTTGGCGGCGATTGCTTCGGCGAAGCCTTCTTCGATTTTCAAATCGTTTATTTTACCTGCGTTGTGGCGGAGGAAATCGTGAGTAAGTTCATGGGTAAGGGCGTCGTCAAGCATGTCGGACGGTGTGTGAGTAAGAACGAAAATGCGGCATTTTTCATCTTGGACGGAGGTTGATTTTCTGCCCCGAATGTCGGTTTTTTCGACAATTTTGAATTCATGACGCATGAGAGCCATCCTGCCGCCGCCGGGTGCGAAGTAAATGCCCTGCGACTCTTTTTCAAGTTCATGCAGAGATACCGGTACAAGTTCAATATAGTGGGTGTTGTCAAAGCCGAACATATTTTTTAAATGCCGTCTGACACGGGTCAGAGCGGACTGCATTTGCTGTTTGGAAGTTACGGCAGATTTACTGCATTTCTGACAGATATATCTCCGGTCATAAAGTTTTTGTGTGCGGTACGGCATGGCACAGAAGTAGCATTTGGGAGCATTGGTACAGTTTGAGCAAAGCTGCATTTTGTCGCCGTCCTGATTGATTAATGTGTGCATGGGGCGGGCGGGATTGCCGCAGTTTTCGCATTTATTCAGTTGGTCGATACATTTCTCCGAACAGTAAACTTTTCCGTTCAAATTATATGAACCTTTGATGCAGGGTTTGCGGCATGCGGTACAGCGAGGTGCTGTGCGTGCGAAACAATTTTCGGAGCAGTAAACTTTGCCTTTGCTGTCTTTGATGTATCTGCCTTTGATTTGACGGCGGCATTGCGAGCAGTCGAGAGCGGAGAGCAGGGAGCATGCAGTGAGCAGTAAAATTACGGATAAATTTTTTAAATTCATAGGGCTTGCCAGACCTGTTTATTTTCAAAGAAAAGCACTTCAACGGACGGAATTTTTTTCTGCAATTCATCACAGAAAACTTTAACGCCGGGATTTTCGGTAACTTCATGCGAAAGTTCGATCACCGGTATATTCTGTTCGGTGCAGAAACGGAAACCCATATTGTCGGATTCACCTGCAATGA
This sequence comes from Victivallaceae bacterium, assembly GCA_045635285.1. Taxonomy (GTDB): domain Bacteria; phylum Verrucomicrobiota; class Lentisphaeria; order Victivallales; family Victivallaceae; genus RGIG5270. Next base: position 4,123 of record JAZRBX010000039.1, on the reverse strand, counting down.
TCACATCTGCACCGTTTTCGATCATTTTCTGAACGCTGCCGACATTGACAAAAAGTCCGATGCCGCCGAATGCCAGACCGATATTGGAAATTTTCTGATCAGGATTGCCGGCGAAACGGATGGAAGGCATATTCATAACTTTTTTTGCATGAGCTGCAAGTTCGCCTGCGGTGGCGAATTGAGATGAGAAAACCGCATCATAAATACATCTGCCGTCACGGACTTTCCGCAGACCGAGTTTTTCGGCAAAAGTTTTGTAAATCGTAAGTTTGTCCATGGTGCAGTGCAGACGGAAAGTGTTTATTTTGTTTGCCCCGAGTTTGGCAAGTTTATCGGCGTTGACTTTCCAGCCGAGATAATTTCTCTCCAATGCGCTCCATATCGGATAGGGATGAAGCAGAGATTCGTGGTGCAGAATAAAGTTGCATTTGTTTTTTATTGCAAAATCAACAGTTTCATCATCAACGCACCATGAAACAACGATTTTTGTTATTTCATCATTGACTGCCCCGAAAGTGAAATATTCTTCATTTCCGAGTTCTCCGCCGTTCATTTCAACCAGAATATTTTTAAAATCAATTCCATTCATAAATTGCTCCTTTTGATAATCTTTTTTAAAATTATACCGTTTTGAAAAAAAGTCAATACCAAATGTGAAAAAATGTCACACTTGCTATGACAAATTGTCGCAAAAATGATTACCTCTGGCACTTTTTTGAAAAAATATCAACATTATTTGAACTTGAATGGATATTTGTTTAAATTATGGCACGGTAAATGCTTGATGCAGGGTGAATAAATTTAACACGGAGGTTTTATATGAATATCGAAAAATTTACTAACAAAAGCAAAGAAGCCCTCATCCTCGCACAACAGAACGCACAGGAAAACGGCAACGCCGAAATATCATCACTGCACCTGCTTGACGCACTTTTGAAACAGAATGAAGGTCTGATCCCGTCGCTCATCGAAAAAATGGGTCTTTCCAAAAATATTTTTCAGAATGCCGTCAGCGACGCTTTGAGCAAACTGCCGAAAGTTCAGGGCGCAGCCGACCTCTATCAATCACGGGATTTTGCCGCAGTCCTGCAGTCCGCAATGAAAAAAGCTTCGGAAATGCACGATGATTATGTCAGTGTGGAACACCTTTTCCTCGCCATTCTCGAAAACGGCGGCAAGGCTTCCGAAATCCTTAAACAAAGCGGAATTTCTGCGGACAAAGTTCTGTCTGCACTGCAAAGTGTCAGGGGCAATCAGCGTGTGGATAACCCCGACCCTGAAAATACTTTTGAAGCATTGGAAAAATATGCCAAAGATTTGACTTTGCTTGCCAGACAGGACAAACTCGATCCTGTGATCGGCAGAGATGAGGAGATCCGCCGCGTCATTCAAATTCTCTCCCGCCGTACCAAAAACAATCCCGTTCTCATCGGTGAACCGGGCGTCGGCAAAACCGCCATTGTCGAAGGGCTTGCCCGCCGTGTGGTACGTGGTGATGTGCCGGAATCTTTGAAGGATCGCCGTATCCTTTCTCTGGATATGGGGGCATTGATCGCCGGTGCGAAGTACAGAGGTGAATTTGAAGAGCGTTTGAAAGCCGTTCTGAAAGAGGTTACTGCCGCTGAAGGTCAGGTCATTTTGTTCATTGATGAACTTCATACTGTCGTAGGCGCAGGCGCTTCCGAAGGTTCAATGGATGCCGGCAATCTCCTTAAACCCATGCTTGCCAGAGGCGAACTCCACTGCATCGGTGCGACAACTCTTGACGAATACCGCAAGTATATCGAAAAAGATGCCGCTTTGGAACGCCGTTTCCAATCGGTTCTGGTCAATCCTCCGAGCGTTGAGGATACCATTTCGATCCTCCGCGGTTTGAAAGAACGGTATGAAATCCATCACGGCGTGAAAATCAGAGACGGCGCTTTGATCGCAGCGGCGGTGCTTTCAGATAAATATATCTCTGACCGTTTCCTGCCGGACAAGGCGATCGACTTGCTGGATGAAGCCGCTGCTGTGCTGCGTACTGAAATCGAAAGTTCCCCCGTTGAACTTGACGAAAATGAACGCCGCGTTATGCAGCTCCAAATCGAAATCGCAGGTCTTAAAAAGGAAAAAGACAGCGCAAGTATCAAACGCCGTGAGGCTCTGGAAGCGGAAGTCGCCTCTTTGCAGGAGGAGGGAAAAGCTCTCCGCAGCCGCTACGACAATGAGAAAGAAGCCATTACCGATCTCCGCACTCTGCGTGAAACTTTGGATTCTGCCAGAAATCAGCTTGAACGCGCCGAGCGCAGTTACGATCTGGAACGCTCCGCCGAACTTAAACACGGTATCATCCCCAATCTTGAAAAACAGATCGCTGATGCCGAACTCAAAATCAAGGAAAATCAGGACAACCGCCTGCTTAAAGAAGAGGTCGATGAAGAGGATATTGCTGCTATTGTCAGCCGTTGGACTCACATTCCCGTCAGCAAGCTTGTTCAGAGTGAAAAAGAGAAACTTCTTTCTCTTGCCGATCATCTGCATTGCCGTGTGATCGGTCAGGATGAAGCAGTACAGGCAGTCGCTGATGCAGTTCTCCGTGCGAGAGCAGGTTTGAAAGATCCGAAACGCCCGATAGCTTCTTTCATCTTTCTCGGTCCGACCGGTGTCGGCAAAACTGAACTTGCCAAATCTCTGGCGGAAAATCTTTTTGATGATGAACGTGCCATGGTGCGTATCGATATGTCTGAATATATGGAAAAATTCAGCGTGTCCCGTCTGGTGGGTGCGCCTCCCGGATATGTCGGTTATGAAGAGGGCGGTCAACTGACTGAAGCCGTCCGCCGTCATCCGTATTCGGTGGTGCTTTTTGATGAAATTGAGAAAGCTCACAGCGATGTTTTCAACATTCTGCTGCAAGTGCTTGAGGACGGTATTGTAACTGATTCGCAGGGGCGTACCGTCAGTTTCAAAAATACCATAATCATCATGACCAGCAATCTCGGCAGCAGCCTCATTCTGGAAAATAAAGGCAATGCGGAAGAATTGCGTGAGGAATTGCAGATGGAACTGCGTCATCACTTCCGTCCTGAATTTCTCAACCGTGTCGATGAAACTTTAATATTCCATGCTTTGAGCAAAAAAGACATTTTGAATATTGTTGATATTCAATTGAAACATTTTGCCAAGTTACTGGAAAACAACGAGATAGGTATGACTGTGAGCGAAAGGGCCAAAGAATTTCTTGCCGACAGCGGTTATGATCCGCTTTTTGGTGCGCGGCCTTTGAAACGCAGCGTTATCAAACTTTTGGAAACTCCGGTTTCCCGTTTGATAATCAGCGGCAAGCTTCATGCGGGACAGACTTTGAATATTGATGCTGACTCATCGGGAATCATTTTCAATTTTTAAAGTTATTTTAAAATAAAATTTGAAAAAAACAAAAAACGGTGTATATTATAAATCCTTGCAACCGGAAAAAACAGGAGTATGTCATGGTAAAGAAAATTTTAGACGCTTTCAGCAGAAAATCAGGAAAAACTGAAAGCAAAGCACCTGCAAGAAAACGGGTAAAATTTGAGGTTTCCGCAGGTGTTGGCAAAACTGTCAGTATTGCCGGTTCATTCAATGAATGGGATCCTGCCGTCAAATACTTGCAGGACAAAGATAATACCGGAGTTTATGTCGGTTATCTTATGCTGTCTCCCGGGATTTATGAATACAAATTCATTATCGACGGCGAGTGGCGTCTTGATGAAGAGAATGACAATTTCTCACCCAATGACTTCGGAACTTTGAACAGCGTTGTTGTTGTCAAGTAATGCTGAAAAAATAAAACGGCGTTTGCTGAAAAGCAGACGCCGTTTTTTTGTTTTGCTGTCAAATTTTTGAATATATCAGATGCCGTCTCTGTCGGCTGCCCATTTCTGGATTTTTTTCTGATAGTCGGCGAAATCGGGGGCGGAAATTTTTTCGACGAAGATATTGAAATAATTTTCCAGAGCTTTTGAAAGAACAACGAGGCTCTGCATGCGTTCTTCAAATCTGCCTTCATCGTCCTGTGCCTCTCCGTCGGGGAGGTTCAGGCTGCCGAAAGAGAATTTGTCGGCGTCGAAATTGCCGCTCCAGATTTCTCCGTTGCGGG
>JAZRBX010000038.1:0-2089 GCA_045635285.1 Victivallaceae bacterium | reverse complement strand
TATCAATTTCAAACTTGATGAACGCTTGGAAGAGGGCGACAGAGTATTGCAGCTTTTAAACGAAATGGAAGAAAATGAATAATTTGCAGGATATTGCAGCATTTCTGCTTGAAGCGGATGATTTTCTTGTCGTATCTCACGCCAAACCTGACGGTGATGCGGCAGGTTCTGCTCTTGCAATGACTCAGTTTTTGCGGGATAACGGCAAAAAAGCCGATGCTCTTTTTGCCGATGATATGCCGGATAAATTCAAAAAACTGACTGAACTTGATATTTTGAATTCCGTCGCAGACTGGCAGAGCAATACCAAATACAAAAATCTCATCGTTCTTGACTGTGCCAGAAGTTCCAGAATAAATGCCATGGAAAAAATCGAAGATTTCAACGGCACTGTCGTAAATATCGATCACCATGTGGATAATGATGTCAAGGGTGATTTGAATTTGGTTTGCTCCAATGCAAGTGCCTGTGCCGCAATAGTAACGGAAATTGCACAGTATCTCATGCAGACTGCAAATTGGAAATTATCGGAGGCATGTGCCACAGCATTGTATCTTGGTATTGTTACAGATACAGGCTCGTTCCGTTTTTCCAATACTGACAGCCGGACTTTGCGTATTGCCGCTGACTTGCTGGAATATGGCGCGGAGAGTGATAAGGTTATCAATGCCGCATTCTTTTCCAAAAAGGAAAATCAGCAGAAATTTGAAGCCGATATGGTTTTGAATTGTGTCAAACGCGAATTTGACGGCAGATATATTTACACCTGTCTGACACAGGAAATGTTTGAGAAATACAATTTTGATATGAAAGACGGTGAGGGCGTTATTGAATTTCTGCGTGAAATCGAAGGCGGCGTCATCGCTTCTCTCATTTATCCCAAAAATAATACCGTAAAAGTTTCTCTGCGCAGCAAGGATGCCCGTTATCCCGTCGGCCCGGTTGCCCGTTATTTCAACGGCGGCGGCCATGAAATGGCATCAGGGATAACTTTTGAAAATATGTCTGTGGAAGAGGTCGCAGCAGCATTGAAAGAAAAGATTGGAGAAATATTGTGAGATACCGTCCTGATAAACACCGTTTGCCGCCGTTTAATATGGACGGCGTCCTGTTGGTTGACAAAGCTCCCGACTGGACAAGTTTTGATGTGGTGAATTTCCTTAAAAACCGTTTCAATATTCCCAAAATCGGACATTGCGGTACTCTCGATCCCGCCGCAACCGGATTGCTGGTCGTTGTTTGCGGTAAATTCACCCGATTGAGCCAGAGACTCAGTGCCGATAACAAAGTTTACCAAACAAAACTCCTTCTCGGTGTTAAAACCGATACTGATGATATGGAGGGAAACATCGTCGAAGAACGCCCCGTGGACGGACTTGATGAGATGGAGGTAAAAAGAACCATCCTCTCTTTTGTCGGTGATTCAATGCAGGTGCCGCCGATGGTTTCCGCTATCAAAAAAGACGGCAAAAAACTTTATGAACTCGCACGCAAGGGAATTGAAATCGAGCGTGAACCCCGTCCGATACATATTTCCAAAATAGATATTCACAGCGTGGAACTTCCGGAAGCCGATTTTACAGTATATTGTTCCAAAGGGACTTATATCCGTTCGCTTTGTGCAGATATAGGTGCCAAACTCGGAAATGTCGGGACATTGAAAAATCTGCGCCGTATTGCAAGCGGCAAGTTTTCCATTGCCGATGCGCTCACTCTTGATGAATTGAAAAATATGGAGCAGAGTGATCTTGCCATTCACATGCGTAAATTTCTGGTTGATAAACTTTCTTCAGAAATACTCGGAGGAAATTTATGAAAAAACAATTTAAAACAGCAGAAATTGAAAGTGCAGTACAGCAGATGCTGCAGGAGAAAAATTCCTGCGTAAGTGCTGCTGATATCTGCAAATTTCTCGGAGCGGATGCTGCTGATGAGGATTTCAGCAAGCGTCTGACACATTTTCTGCTCGGAGATGATGAACTTTATTCTGTCGATGATGAAAAATTTTACCGCCGCAGTGATTTTTTCAACGGCAGAAAATTTGTTATCGTGCCTACTGTTGCCGAACTTGAAAAAGATATTCTCATTA
>JAZRBX010000037.1:0-3791 GCA_045635285.1 Victivallaceae bacterium | reverse complement strand
CATGACTGATCTTACTTACCGTCGGATCAACCGCAAAAAAAGGGATGTGGTACATGCCGGTTTCGGCGGTCATGCCGGATTCCTGCCGGAGAAAAAAATTTCCGGAGATGTCGTCTGGCAGAGCATTGACTGTGACCGCAGACACCCCGGCAGTTTCAATGCCATGATCTGGCTGGGCAATGAAGACCGCGGTTTCTGCTGTTTCGGCGACAGCGATAAAGATTTTCTGGTCGATAATGACCGTTCATGCTTTACGATCGAACGCAAAGACAAGACCGTTTTGCTGAATATAAATCTCGTCAACCGCAAAAAATCCCTGATTCCTGAAAATGCAAGCTGGACGATCGGTCTGCTGGCAACGCCGGTAAAACAGATGACTGCAACTGCCCGGGGAACGATTTTCCCGCGCTGGGCAACTCTGGATAAAAAGTTTTACAAAAAATTGACCAATCTGCGCAAACTGCAGATGGTCGGTGCCGGAGACCCCCGTTTTACTTCAGGAAACTGTTCCATTCTGCCGCAGAATGCCGAACGCACCCGCCAAATGTATGAAGCTGTCAAAGATGACAAAAACAGCGGCTTTTTCGAATATTACTGCAGTGATTATCTGACCTGGGCGATGCCGGAGTTTGCCATGTATTTCGGTGAATGGGCAGGCAGAATCACCGGAATCAAGGGGCGCGCACCTTCAAACTGGTTCAAACCGTACAAAGGCTTTGATTTTGCCCATGCTACATGGATCGCCTGCCGCCGTATCGTGCCGAGTTATCTGCAATACCGGCTCTGGTGCATCGATCAGAAAATCAAAAGCAACGGCAATCTTGCTTTTTATGAAGACAATATCCACTTGCGTGATTTCTTTGATCCGGCGATGAAATACGGCTACCGTGCCGCCGACGGCTCTCCACGGGTGCAGTTTGATATCTGGTCTTTGCGCGATTATTACCGTAAAATAGCTGAAATCTACCGCATAAACGGCATTGAGAACCATGCCGGAGCCCACGCTTCCGCTGCTATGGTTATTCCGGCTCTGACTTACTGCACTTATTTCATTGACGGTGAACAGCCCGGACGTTATGCCACATCTCCCAAACGCGACTATGTGGATGCCTGGGGCGATGTGGATTATCTGCGCGCTCATGTGCTTGGCAGACAATTCGGTATCCGTTCGATGTTCCTCGCTGAAATCACCTACCGCGGAAAAAACGCAGCAGAAGACAGACAGCAGACCCGTGCGTGGATGGCGGTTATGCTTCCGCATGATATTGCTTTGTGGGACGGCAGGCTTAAAGACAGAGTCCCGGTCAAGGCATGGCACAAAATCATCAATGATCTGGACTTTTTCAAAAACAATCCCCGGCTTTATCCGTACTGGGCAACCGGAAAATACAAAGTTGCAGAACATGATGACAAAGAATTGCTGGTCACAGTCTACCGTCAGAATAACAGAGCTCTGGCAGTTGTCAGCAACTTCGGTGAAAGCCGTACCTTCAAATTCAAACTCAACAGCAGAAATCTCTCGTTGAAACCGCAAAAAGCCGTTGATATGGAAAATCCTGCCGCAAAAGACATTGCTTTTGACGGCAACAGCATCGTATTAAATATTCCCCGCCACGATTACCGGGTGATTTTGTTTGAATAATTTCAGGAGAATGTAATTATGAATAATGATCTCTATCTGCCTATTACCGGAACATTTCTGGACGAAATCAGTCACGATATTGAAAACTTTAACTGGGATGAAGAAGCGTGGGATAAAGATTTCGCCGCTATGAAAGCCAGCGGAATTGATATGGCAACTGTTATCCGTTGCGGAACCGGAAGATGGACGATGTATCCGTCAGCCGTTCTGGAAAAGGCGGTAAATGCTTATCGTCCGCCCATGGACCTTATGGATATCTTTATGCGTCTGGGCGAAAAACACGGAATCAAAATCTGGGTCGGAACCTATTTTTCCGGCAATGACTGGCTCTCTGCCGCATATAATGTGGAAAAAGAAACCGATCTTATGAAACGCGTCTGCGATGAGATCTGGGAAAAATACGGCAAAAGTCCGGCTTTCGGCGGATGGTATTTTTCGCAGGAAATCGCCGGAAGAATATCTTTCAATGTGGTCAAATGCTACCAGCTCCTGGGTACTTATCTGAAAAACACCACCAATCTGCCGTGTTTTATTTCACCCGGCATCATGGGATGCAATACCGGTATTGCCCGCAATCCGAGTCTCGGCGTACGCAAACGCCTGGCAGTAACTCCCCAAGAACATGAAGCGGAATGGGATTGGATCATGGGCGAAATTTCCGGAAGTGTTGATGCGATCTGTTTCCAGAACTCTCACATCGGTCTGGAACAGCTGGAGGAATTTATGCAGATAAATCACTCCCTTGCTCTCAAGCACAAAATCAAAAGCTGGGCAAATCTGGAAACCTTTGATATTCAGCTCAATCCTCATCCGCCGATCAAACTGCAGCAGCTGCTGATGAAGCTTGAAGCGGCAAAAAAGGTCGGATTTGAAAAGGGTATAACTTTTGAGTTTTCACACTATATGAGCCCGAATTCCGAATATGGTGCAGCAAGAAACCTGCATAAACTTTATTGCAGAACCATGAATATCGATTACCCCTTCGGAAAATAATGTATATGAAAAAGCTTATTCTACAAAACAGTCAGGATAATTTTCTGCAGGATATTTTGATTGATGACATCAGATTCAACGGCTATTCAGGTTGCCTTGAAGTTCCTGAATATGCAGAGGTGAAACATGATCTGATTGAAGAAAATGATTGTGTGGTCATCAAGTTCACTCTCTCATTGAAAAAGCCCCATACCTTTAAAAGCGGTTATCTGAAAGTCAAAATACCTTACTCTTATCCCCCGAACGGATTGAAAGTCTGGACGGCACGGACAAATTATCCGCAGGATATTTATTATCTTGGCGGAACACATCTCATTTACGGAGATGTCTGTTATGGTACGATGCTCCCGGCGGTCACTCTTTATGATGTCAAACGGGATCTGGGTCTGACCATTGTCAAGGATTTTCAGCGTACCGGCGGCGTGCTTTCTTTCAATTTTGATTCCTATCACGGAACCGGCGTGACGGTGGAATTCGCTCATCTGGCTCTTGAACAGGGAAAAGATGTTGAGATCAAGCTGGTCATGGCGGCACACGAAGGCTGCTGGCGTCCGGGATTGGAATTTATAATCAACCGTTATAAAGAGTTCTTTTATCCGGTGAACGATCAGGTCTGGCAGCATCACAAAGCGTTTGCCATTACCAATCCTTTCACCCTGACAGAATCTGTGGATGCTTTGCCGATAGCCTGGAGCGAAATACACAATCATTTTCCGTATTACAGCAATTATGCTCCGACGGAAGCGGCATGGGACAGTGTCGTTCTGCATGACTATCCTGAGCTTGCAGCAGAAGTTCCCGAAAAAATCACTCCTGAACGGATCAATAAACACATTGATTATCTGCACAAGCGCAATATCAAAGCCATGCTCTACATTCAGGTTTCCGGCGATTGCCTGATTGGTCCGGCAGAAGAATTTTTTGCCGGAGATACAGCAAGAGATGAAGCCGGTGAATTGATGCTGACATGGAAGGAATGCTGTTTCGTCAATGCTTCAAAAGGCAGTAAATTCGGGGAATATGTCAATCAGATGATCGATCGTTTTCTGGCGATGTACCCTGAAATCGACGGCGTTTTTCTCGATCAGCTCTGTTACCAGGCGATCGACTTTGCCCACAATGACGGCAAAACGGCAGTCAACGATAAACCTGCCGC
>JAZRBX010000036.1:0-7666 GCA_045635285.1 Victivallaceae bacterium | reverse complement strand
TTGCACCATGATTCGACGGTTATGCCGCCTTTTTCATCGCAGAAAGTAAAAAGTTTGTCCACTCCGAGCCCTTTCAGCAATGCTCTGACATTGGGGGCCATGCAATGGATTTCAACGGAAGCACGGAATTTTTTTGCTTTCATACCGATCATGGCGAGGACGCCCATGAAGGTGCTGTCCATGAAAGTACACTCTGACGCTTCAATACGGATGAGTCCGATACTGTCGCTCATGCAGTTTGCGAAGTGGCGGAGCGGCACAGCGTATTCAAAATTTGCTCTGCCGCGAACTTTGATGTCATAAACTGAACCTGAATTGGAGATCAGAATATCGTCTTCTTTCATTGCAACGCCTCTTACTGCTGTTTACCGATGACGGCTTTGATACGGCGGACGCCGCGGCTGGAACTTTCTTCTTTGAGGATTTTGAAGCCTTCGAGGTCGCCGGTGTTGCTTGCGTGGGGACCTCCGCAGATTTCTTTGCTGACATCGCCCATGGTGTAGACTTTGACTTTTTCAGCGTATTTATTTTCAAAAAGTCCCATTGCGCCGGATTTGCGGGCATCTTCGAGATCCATTTCTTCACAGATGACGGGGAGTTTGCGTTCGATGGCTTCGTTGACGAGTTTCTGGACTTCGGCGATTTGTTCGGGAGTCATTTTTTCTTCGTGAGAGAAGTCGAAGCGCAATCTTTCAGCGGTGATGTTTGAACCTTTCTGGCAGACGTGAGTGCCGAGGACTTTTCTCAAAGCGGCCTGCAGCAGATGGGTTGCGGTATGGAGTTTTGCAGTTTCTTCGGAGTGGTCGGCGAGACCGCCTTTGAATTTCTGTTCTGCGCCCTGACGGGAGAGAGCCTGATGTTTTTCGTAAGCGGCTTTGTAGCCTTCCATATCGACGGTGAAACCTTTTTCTGCTGCCATTTCAGCGGTGAGTTCGACGGGGAAGCCGTAGGTTTCGTAGAGGAAGAAAGCGTTTTTGCCGGAGATGACTTTTTTGACGACGTGAGCGGGAACTCTGGAAATGAGTTTTTCAAATTCACGGGTTCCTTTTTCGAGGGCTTCTTCAAAAGTTTTTTCTTCGCGTGCAAGTTCATCGAGGATTTTTGCTTCGTTATTTTTGAGTTCGGGATAGACATCGCCGAGCTGGTCGATGTAGACTTTGGCGATTCTGGCACAGAAGTTGCCTTCGATGTTCAGATTTCTGCCGTTTTTGATAGCGCGGCGGATGAGGCGGCGCAGGACGTAGGGCTGGTCGACTTTGCCGGGGGTGATGCCGTCGGCGATGATGAAAGTTGCGGCACGCAGATGGTCGGCGATAATGCGTTCGGAAGCGGTGCGTTCAGCGGGGGCGGTGCGATTCAAAATTGCATCTATTTCTGCAAAAACAGGAGCGAAAATTTCTGTTTCGTAGCAGCTTTTTTTGCCTTGGAGGATCGCAGTTACGCGTTCAAGGCCCATGCCGGTATCGACATTTTTTTGTTTGGAAAGTTCATATTTGCCGTCGGCATTTTTGTAATACTGCATGAAAACGTCGTTCCAGATTTCGACCCAGCGTTTGTCGGCGGGATCGAAGACTTGCGGAGCTTCTCCGCCGCCTGTCCAGTAAAACATTTCAGTATCAGGACCGCAGGGGCCGGTCTGACCTGCGGGGCCCCACCAATTGTCTTTTTTGGGGAGTTTGGCGATGCGGTCGGGGGAAACGCCGAGGCTCTGCCAGAGATCGTATGCTTCCTGATCGAAGGGGGCGTCTTCATCGCCTGCGAAGACGGTGAATGCGAGCATATTGAGCGGAATATTCAGATTTTCTTTGCCGGTGAGAAATTCGAAGCTCAATTTGATGGCTTCTTCTTTGAAATAATCACCGAGGGACCAGTTGCCGAGCATTTCAAAGAATGTCAGGTGTACGGGATCACCGACTTCATCAATATCGCCGGTGCGGATACATTTCTGGAAATCGGTGAGTCTGGTTCCGAGGGGATGTTTTTCGCCGCTGAGATAGGGGACGAGCGGGTGCATGCCTGCGGTGGTGAACAGACATGTCGGGTCGTTATCGGGGATCAGAGAAGAACTTTTGATCTCCTTGTGGCCTTTTGAAACGAAAAACTCAATAAATTTTTTGCGGATATCTGCTGCTTTCATATAAAAATTCCTTTATGTAAGTAAATAAAAATACAGTTAAGATTAATATAATGTATTTTTTGTAAAATTCAAGAATGCAAAAGATTTTTTGAATGACTTTTCAATCATTTTTTTTGCGTGCGGACGGATGTGTGTTTTGATAGACATCTTTCATGCGTTTGAGTGAAACATGAGTGTATATCTGGGTGGTTGAGAGATTTTCGTGTCCGAGAAGTTCCTGAACCGTCCGCAAATCCGCTCCGTTGTCGAGCATGTGAGTGGCAAATGAGTGGCGGAGTTTGTGCGGAGTAAGTTCCGCAGGAAGCCCTGCCTCTGCAAGATAATTTTTAAGATTGCGCTGAAAACTTCTGGGCGTTATCCTGCTGCCGCTGCGGTTGAGAAAAACCGGTGCTGCTCCTGAAACGGGAAATCCGTTCATACGGCATATTTGCATATATTCAAAGACTGCTTTGCGTGCAGAACCTCCGACCATGGCGAGGCGTTCTTTTTTGCCTTTGCCCTTGATTTTCATTATGTCGCCGAAAAAATCGCAATCCTGCCAGTTGAGGTTTACGGCTTCGCTGATACGCAGTCCTCCGGAATAAATTATTTCAATCATGGCGGTATCTCTGGCGCTGATGAAAGCGGCATCGTCTTCATTTTTGTGCGGAGATGAGGCATTGAAGGAATTTACTGCATTGACGAGGGAATCAACGGCGTTTACGGATAATATTTCGGGGAGTTTGCTCTCTTTTTTCGGGGAGGAAACGCCGATGAACGGATTTTCTCTGACAACTCCCTCCCGGAGCAGGAAGCGGAAAAATGAACGCAGAGATGAAAGTTTCCTTGCAGTTGAAGACTTGCCGGTTTTCATTTCAAAAAGTTTAACGACAAAGATTCTGGCATGATCCGCTTCAACGGCGGAAAAATTGTCAAAATTTTCATCGTCGAATACCAGTTGGCAGAATTGTTTTATGTCCCGCATGTAAGCGGCAGCGGTGTGTTCGCTTGAATTGCGTTCAACTGTAAGATAGGTTATAAATTTTTGTACCGATTCACTCATAAAAATCCTCTTTTTTGAATAATATAGCATAATTTTGCTTTTTTAAAATATAAAAACTGGCAAAATGTCAAAAGTTATGTTATATTATTGAAAAATGTTCTTATTAATAACTTACAGGAAGGAGCTGAAATGGCTGAATACGATTTTAATGCTATTGAAAAAAAATGGCAGAATTACTGGCTTGAAAACAAAACTTTCAAGGCCGAGGACCTTTCCGATAAACCCAAATATTACGTTCTGGATATGTTCCCGTATCCCTCCGGCGCAGGTCTGCATGTCGGTCATCCCGAAGGCTATACCGCCACCGATATTGTCTGCCGCTACAAACGTATGAGAGGTTTCAACGTACTGCACCCCATGGGCTGGGACGCTTTCGGCCTGCCCGCAGAGCAGTATGCGGTTGAGACAGGTACTCACCCTGCAATCACCACTGAAAAAAATGTCAATACTTTCCGCCGCCAGATCCGTGCGCTCGGTTTCAGTTATGACTGGGATCGTGAAATCAATACCACCGATCCCGGATATTTCAAATGGACACAGTGGATTTTCATGCAGCTTCACAAAAAAGGGCTCGCCTACCTCGATGAAGTCGCAGTCAACTGGTGCCCCGCTCTCGGTACAGTCCTCGCCAATGAAGAGGTCATAAACGGCCGCAGTGAACGCGGAAATCACCCCGTCGAAAAACGCCCGATGAAGCAGTGGATGCTCAAAATCACCGAATATGCCGAAAGATTGCTCAATGACCTCGATGACCTCGATTGGCCCGAAGGTATCAAAGAAATGCAGCGGAACTGGATCGGTAAATCAACAGGTGCGGAAGTCATTTTCAAAACTGATAAAAATATCGACATTACAGTTTATACTACCAGATGTGATACACTCTTCGGAGCAACTTACATGGTGCTCTCTCCCGAACACCCCGAAGTCCTCAATCTGACAACTCCTGAAAATCTGGAAGCAGTCAAAAAATATCAGTTTGAAGCTTCACAGAAAAGCGAACTTGACCGTACCGAACTTGCCACCGAAAAAACCGGTGCATTCACCGGCGCTTATGCAATCAACCCGGTCAATGGCGAAAAACTTCCGATTTGGATCGCTGATTATGTTTTGAGCACTTACGGTACAGGTGCGATCATGGCAGTTCCCGCCCATGATACACGGGATTTTGAATTTGCACAGAAATTCAATCTCCCCATCCGCTGTATCATGAAGCCGCTGGAAAAAGTCGATGACCTTGACGGTGTTCTTGCAGGCAGAGTCTGTTACACCGGCGACGGCGTTCTTATGAATTCAGCCAACGAAAAAGTCAATCTCGACGGCTTGAATGTCGCTCAGTCCAAAGAGGCAATGGCATCTTATCTCGAAGCAAATAATCTCGGCAGAGTCGCCGTCAAATATAAACTCCGTGACTGGCTGTTCAGCCGTCAGCGTTACTGGGGCGAACCTTTCCCGATCATTCATTATGAAGACGGTTCCATTGAACTCATTGATGAATCCGAACTTCCCGTAACTCCGCCTGAAATGGAAGATTTCAAACCCTCCGCCAACGGCGAACCGCCGCTTGCCAAAGCCAGAGAGTGGCGCAACTATGTCAATCCGGTTGACGGCAGAAAAGGTTTGCGTGAGGTCAACACTATGCCGCAGTGGGCGGGTTCATGCTGGTATTATCTGCGTTACATCGATCCCAAAAATTCTGAACAGGCATGGGATTTCGCCAAAGAAAAATACTGGATGCCGGTCGATCTTTATGTCGGCGGTGCAGAACATGCGGTGCTTCACTTGCTGTATGCCCGTTTCTGGCACAAGGTTCTTTTCGATCTCGGTTATGTTTCCACCAAAGAGCCGTTTCAGAAACTTATCAATCAGGGCATGATCCTCGGTATTTCCTACAAGGACGGCAGAGGCGCACTTGTTCCCACCGATCAGGTCGAATTCAAAGAGGGTACTCCCTATCGTATCGGCACAGATGAAAAACTGGTCGAATTTCCCGCTAAAATGTCAAAATCTCTGCGTAATGTTGTCAATCCCGATGATGTTATCCGTGAATACGGCGCCGACTCCATGCGCTTGTATGAAATGTTTATGGGACCGCTTGAAGCAGTCAAACCCTGGAGCACCAAAGGTGTCGAAGGTGTTTACCGCTTCCTCAAACGCGCATTCCGCATGGTCAGTGAAAGCACCATCGTTGACCGTCCCTGCGATAAAAATGAAGCAAGAGTCATGCATTCAACTATCAAAAAAGTTACTGCCGACCTTGAAACTTTCGGCTTCAATACCGCAATCAGTCAGATGATGGTTTTTGTAAATGAATTTGCGCCCAAAAACGAACTTCCCCGTGAAGCCGCAGAAGCCTTTGTCAAAATGCTTGCCTGTTTCGCGCCCCATGCAGGTGAAGAACTTTGGGAAATCCTCGGTCATAATGAAACTGTCGCTTACGAAAAATGGCCCGAATACGATGAAAAATTCCTCGTCATCGACGAAAAAGAAATTCTCGTTCAGGTCCTCGGTAAGCCCAAAGCGCGTATCATGATGTCCGTCAACGCCTCCAAAGAGGAAATGGAAAAACTTGCCCTCGCTGATGCCGATGTTCAGAAAGCCGTCGACGGCAGAGAGGTTAAAAAAGTTATCATCGTTCCCGGACGCCTGATAAATATTGTTTGTTAAAAGAGTTTTTCGGGAAGAAAAAACCTTTTGAGGAAAGGTTCTTTTCTTCCCAAACCCATCTTTTTCCAAACCTTTTTAAGTTCGCTTTCGTTTTTTGCTGATGCAAAATTCCGAAAGCGTTACTTAAAAGATTGAAAAGATGAATTTTGATAAGAGTTTTTTGAAAATGATGAGAGGGTGCAGGGTGAGAAGAAAAAAGCTTTTTTGCAGAAAAGTTAGTTCTTCTTTTCCTGTAAAATATCATCAAACACCAATAAAGGAATAAAAAAATGGGAAAAACAACTGTACAGAAAATTTTTGATGAGCATCGTATTGATTCTCCCGGAGCAGGGGTTTCTATTCTGAAACTTGACCGTGTATTCTGCCATGAGATCACTACTCCGATCGCATTGAATGACTTGGTATCCAAAGGCAAGGACCGTGTTTTCGATCCCTGCAAGATCAAAGCCGTTATCGACCACGTTACTCCTGCCAAGGACTCAAAAACTGCCGAACAGGGCAAAACTTTGCGTGACTGGGCCCGCCGTCAGAATATCAAAGACTTTTTTGACATCGGCGAAAACGGTGTCTGTCATGCGATTTTTCCTGAAAAAGGTTTTGTCCGTCCCGGTTTTACCATTATCATGGGCGACTCTCACACCTGCACTCACGGTGCTTTCGGTGCTTTTGCTGCAGGCGTCGGTACAACTGACCTTGAAGTTGGTATCCTCAAAGGTGTTACCACCATGCGCGACCCTGAAACCATCAAAATCAACATCACCGGCAAACTTGCAGAAGGTGTTTATGCCAAGGATGTTATCCTTTCCATTATCAAAATGCTCACCGTCAACGGCGCAACTGATCATGTTATTGAATTTGCAGGCGAAACAGTTGCCGCTATGAGCATGGAAAGCCGCATGACTTTGTGCAATATGGCGATTGAAGCTGGCGGTACCTGCGGTATCTGTTATCCCGATATGGTAACTGTTGATTACCTCTGGGATTTCATTAAAGATGAATTTGCAAGCAAGGAAGAAGCCCTCAAAGCATATTCAAAATATCTTCCCGATGCAGATGCCGTTTATGCGAAAGTCATCGACTTTGATGTTACTGACCTTGAACCTGTTGCAACTGTCGGCTACAAACCTGATCAGGTCAAAACTATCGCTGAACTTGAAGGCACCAAAATCAATCAGATTTACATCGGTTCCTGCACCAACGGCAGAATCGAAGACTTGCGTATTGCCGCTTCCGTACTTAAAGGCAAACGCATCAGTCCCGATGTCCGTGCCATTGTTTCTCCCGCAACTCCTAAAATTTACCGTCAGGCTCTGGAAGAGGGGATCATTGCGATTTTCATGGATGCGGGCTTCTGCGTTACCAATCCGACCTGCGGTGCATGTCTGGGTATGAGTAACGGAGTTCTCGCTTCCGGCGAAAGCTGTGCATCCACCACCAACCGCAACTTCAACGGACGCATGGGCAAAGGCGGCATGGTTCATCTGATGAGTCCTGCCAGTGCCGCTGCCGCTGCGATTGCAGGTTGTATTACCAATTCTCCCCTCTACAAGAAATAAGGAGTAAATCATGAAAAATTTTAACGGAAAAATTCTTTTTCTCGACCGTTCCGATATTAATACTGACGAAATCATTCCCGCAAAATATCTGACCGAACTTACCAAAGAGGCTCTCAAACCTTATTGTCTGGAAGATCTTTCTCTGGCAGGTTTTGATCCCAAAAAAGATATTGAAGACAAAAATGTCATTATCACCAGAGCCAATTTCGGCTGCGGTTCATCCCGTGAACACGCTCCCTGGGTGCTTGAATGCAATGACATCAATCT
>JAZRBX010000035.1:0-4705 GCA_045635285.1 Victivallaceae bacterium | reverse complement strand
GTTGATGTCTCCGCCGTTGAGTTGTTTGAGCTGCCACAGCAGATAATAATTGGAGCGGGTATCTTTAGCACCGATGATATTATCGACTTTCAAGAGTTCGGTCATAAGATTATTCATATTAACACCGTTGCCTGTGTGATTTGCATAAATCAGAATCGGCAAGTTGGTATTGGCGGCAATGTCGTGGTAAAAACGGACAATTTCATCAAATCCGTACTGAAAATAAATAGAAGGAAGAATAGAAGAGATACCATCAGCACCGGCAGCAGTAGCAAAACGGGTAAGCTCCATAACTTCGGCACAATTGATCGCTCCTGTATGGACAATAATTTTGCCGCGGCCGGCATTGGCTTTGATAGCGGCTTCAGCCATGGCTTTGCGCTGTTCCAGAGTAAGCAAAACCCCTTCTCCTGTTCCGCCGACAACATAAAAACCGGTAACGCCGGTTGAAAGATAATAATCAATCAATTCCTTGACGGTATTGGTGTTGACATTGCCTTTTTCATCAAGAGGAGTGATAAGTGCAGGCATGATACCTGTAAATTTGATTTTAGACATGATTTTTTCCTTTTTATTTTTTTGCTATTTCAAGTAACATCGGAGTTACAGCTTTACACCACTCTTCTGTGATAAGATACTGTCCAGCCATGCTCGGATGAACGCCGTCTGCGGACCAGTGAGTTACGGGAGCCCGCTTGCAGGCTTTATCAAAAATATCCTGCAATCTGATATGAATTGCGTCAAATTCCTTTGCCAGTTCGGCAACGACGGCGCGTCTTTCGGCAATTTCATCTGCCAATTTCAAAGTTTCACCGATAAGAGTGAAAACAAACGGATCCATAAGCACAAATTTTATATCCGGCAATTCTTTTTTGGTCCATTCCAGAAGTTCTCTGTAAAATCTGGCATAACGGGGAACTTCAACACCATTGCGGTTCATAAGTTCATGCCAAGAGTCATTCACTCCGACAAGTATGCTCAAAACATCAGGTTCCAAATTGATTGTCTGATCTTTCCAGCGACCATATAAATCAACAATCCGATGACCGGAACATCCGCGATTGATAAAATCCCATTCGATTTCAGGATAAGTACAAAGCAATTTCGCTGCAATCATCATCGGATATCCGGGTCCGAGCCCATTCAAGTGCAATCCTGCCGAATCGCCGATATTTTTGCGTCCGCAATCCGTAATCGAATCACCCTGAAATAAAATTCTTACTTTTGCCATAAAAAAACTCCTTTTACATAATATAACCTGAACTGACATTTTTTACAATTCAGAAAAATAATACTTTCGGACAAAAAAATTATCTTATAAGTTTTTGCAGTCTCCACGGGCAATGACGGCAAATCGGCAGTTTGTCATCCGAAATCATCCGGCGGTAAGTCTGCACTTTTTCCCCGAAAAATATCTCCTCCAATGAATTTTTCAATAAATTACCAGCCGAAAATCCGAAATAATCCGTACAAAATCCCACCTCTCCGTCATACTGCACATGAATACGATTGAACGGAGCTTCGCAATGCGGCGTTTCTGCTTGTTCAACATGATATTTATGCGGGGTAAAATTGACCGGCACCGAATAATTTTCTCTTTTCACCAACTCGATCTGACGGAAAAGTTCTTTCAAATATTCACCGTCATCTTCTCTGTGCCAGGATTGCAATCCTGCATATTCACACTTGAAATATTTACGGCTCAACTCCTGATACTCTTCAATTTCTTTTGAATTAAGATACATCAGAGGCTGGAGCACGATGCCGTCAGGAGAAAGTTTTGCAAGTTTGTGCGGCAGCTGTGCCATCTCTTTTACATTTGCATCGGAAATCGTGGTGAGAAATATAAGTTTGCCCTTGCGGTTTTCAAGATATTTCAAATTTTTTTCAAGTTTTTCAAAAACTCCCTCCCCCCGAACCTGATTGTGCAGTTCCCTGCCGCCGTCAACTGAAATATGAACCGTATCAATGTATTCAGACAGCAAATCGGGATATTGATCGATCAAAGTTCCGTTGGTAACAATGGTCAGACGGAAATCTCTTTTTTTCAACTCTTTGACCAGCGGAACTATATTTTTGTAGAGCAAAGGTTCACCGCCCCAAAGCATCAAACTGACCTTTTCCGAAGCAAATTTACGGATATTTTCTGCGGTATTGAGCCAGAAATCAAGCGGCAGATCTTCATCATTTCTACCGAGCATTCCATGAGCCTGACCGCAAAAAACACAATTAAGATTGCAGCGGCAGGTCAGTTGAAAATGAGCACTGTTTATTCGGGGAGAAAGCATTTTATTTCATCAAATCTTTCAAAAATTCCAAAGAACGGGTCATGCCGTCAGCGACATCTTCCGCATTTTCGTATTCAATGAGTGCCGGACCGTCATATTGAGCAAGTACACTTTTGAGTTCGGTCCAGTTGATTCTGCCCTCTCCGCAAGCGACAGGTTTGATACCCAAACCGACATCTTTGAAATCTTTCAAATGCAGATAAACGATATCCTTTTTGAACTTATTGTAAAAAGAAACAATATCACTGCATCCGACCGCTGTCAAATTAGCAGGATCATAATTGATTTTGACTCCTGTTTCAACAATTTTCTGCATCAAGTCAATACGGGTTGTGGCACTACTTGTATGCTGCAATATTCCATTGCCGAGTCCGCTTACGCCGCCATGAGTTTCAACGCAGAGTACAACATTTTTGCCGTCAGCATATTCGCGAACTTCTCTCAACGCATTGAGCATACTGACAAGGATATCACCTTTAACCCTGCTGTCAGAGCTGAAACCCGCAAAAATACGCAAATATTTAATACCGAGTGCAGAAACAATATCAATCACTTTTTTTACTTTGATGATTTCCTCTGTCGGATCATCTCCGGTAAAATCATTACCGGTGCATGCACATTCAAGTTTGACTCCGTACTTTACAAAAAGCTGACGGACTTCTTCAATTTTCTCCACAGATGAATCAACATTAAGACAATCTTTCGGATAATTTGCAATCTGCAATTCAAGCAAATCCAATCCGAGTGAACGCACAAGTTTCAACTGTTCTTCGATCGGGGTTTCACGAAGCCCCCAGCCGGCAAGACCTATATTCATTATATAATCTCCTGAAAGTTTTAAAATTCAACTTCAACAATGTGTCTGCTGTTCTTTTCGGGAATTGGCAGAGTTTTGCCTTTGACAACCTTACCGTCAAGTTTCAAACTGTATTTGCCTTTTCGGGTGATTTTTATATCATAAACGGCGTCGCGCCATTTGCGTTCAAGTTCAACATTGTCCCATGCTGCAGGGAATGCGGGATCGATGGTAAGTCCGTTGATTTCGGGCTTGATACCGCAGAAACCTTCAAGTATATTCAAGAAGAACCATGCAGGCGCACCGCTGGAAATGATATTGCTGCTCCGTCCGGGATATGCCGCAACTGGAGCCTGCAGATAATTGCTCCACCAGAGCGGAATACCTTTTCTTGTTTCATAGACCTCTCCAGCCATCGGGAACATCATCATTTTGAGAATACGGTAGGCTTCATCAATTTCACCGTGTTTGATCAATGCGGCACAGAGCATCATTGAGCCGTGAGTGTAGCATGAGCCGTTTTCACAACAGCCGGGGCGTTTGGCGGACTCTCTGCCGATACCATCACGCTCAACCATAAAAGGAGGACCGTACAGCATCGGACCGTAATCGGTTATGCAATGTTCGGCAACAGCTTTCATCGCACTGTCACGGCGTTCGTGTGTGTCTGCTTCGGCAAGAACCGCCCAAGCCTGAACAAGCATACTTACATTGGCATCGGGATCAGAAGCTGTACAGAATTTGACGCCGTCATCGGTAATGCCGCGAATGTACCATTTGCCGTCCCATGCGTTTGCGGCAACAGATTTTTCAACATCGACTGCACCTTTAAGCACTCTTTCAGCATCGGCTTTTCTGCCGATTATTTCCAGAAGAGGTGCAAATTCTTTGCAGGCTTTGATAACTGCCATTGAGGTCCAGACGGATTCGCCGATACCGTTGCGTCCGGCTTTTTCCAGAGGATCGCTCCAGTCGCCGTCAACGAAACGGACAAGTCCGTTGATACCACGGTTGCTCAAGGTCCACATCAAACCGTCAAAAATTGCCTTGCCGACGGTGATTTCTTTTTTGCGGTCCTTGTTGTAAATAACTTCATCAAGAACTTTTATATCTCCGGTTTCTCGGACATAATAACCTGCGGCAATAGCATACCAGCAGCCGATGTCATTATGACGGAGATCATAACCTGTAGAGTGCGGTGCCATCGGAGTTTTGCCGGTAATACGCGGAACAAAACCATCTTTTTTTGTACATTCAGCCATGCCGACCAAGCGAGAACGCAAATATTCTGTATTGATATGCATAAAGCCCATGGCATCCTGCAAATTGTTTCGCCAGTTGTAATGCTGACCGTTACGGCCGCTCAAATTCTGATGAGTAAGCTGCAAGCGTGTCCAGATGTTCAAAGCCGCATTGATTCTTTCATCCGGAGTTTTGATTGCGCCGCCGGTAAGAAGTTTTTTGTAGTAGCGGTCATTGGCGTTCAATGCGGAAATGATTTTCTTTTCGCTGTTCCAGATTTTGGCGGAAGCAACTGCATCTTCTTCGCTGTCAACGATACCATTGGCAAGGTAGATCGTAACTTTTTCGCCCGCCTGCAAGGTTACATGAAAACGCATCG